>JANPMZ010000145.1:0-7054 GCA_031427195.1 Nitrospirota bacterium | reverse complement strand
CCCGTCAAGCGCATCGGTAATACAGGCCACAACAAAGACAGCAAGGGCCGCCCGGTAGTAGCCGTAGATCATCAGATTGATAAAAAATGGGATAAGGACCACCCGAAAGAGCGTGATCGAATTGGGAAGGTTCATCGGCACTCCGTCACTACGACGCAAATCAATAAGCTTAAGGCCTCAATAATAAACAGATTAATTTGTGATGTCAACCTTTATCTTTTTGTTTTCTGGTTCTAGCAGTTTTCGGATTACCAACAGGAAAAATCGAGAGAGAATCGCTTGTGCAACTGAAGGAAGACTTAGAATGGAGCCATCTGCCGGAGTCGAACCGGCGACCTACTGATTACGAATCAGTTGCTCTACCAACTGAGCTAAGATGGCCAGGAGAAAACATTGCCACTTTTGCACTTTTGAAGTGACGGTAGGTTATACATTATTTATGCTAAGATTGTCAAGGAAATCTTGGGCCGCGGCAAGCGGTCAAATACAAAAGCGAGGCATGAAGCCCCGCGCGAAGAGGAACATGTTGAGGCCGGCAAGTATTACCTGCCAAGCGGACACAGAGCCTTCAAATGAGGGACCCTTCAATTCCGCGTAACTATTTCGGGTGATGATGCTTTTCCTGGTATCTAAAAAAAAGGGCGAATGCAGCGGCAACAATAACCGCAAGCACGGCTATAGCAGCGACGACTTCCATGTTTAAACCTCCCTGGTCATTCCATTTCGTCATTAATAAGCTCTTGTAGCCCTTCAGTATGGGCATCAATAAACCTCGTCATGGCTACCGATTTCAATCAAAAAAATATCGTCATCGCTCGCTTGCTTATTTTTCACAAAATCAAAAATAATGCGTAAATCATAGCCCGCACTGCATGCCCATGAGCCCTCGAGTTTTCCTTTCAGCTTATGAGTTTCGAGTTGCGGAGCAAATGGGTCATGCACTAAAAGCCTGAGGGTATTTTCGATATCGTTACGTAGATTGGACTGTTTACGGATGGTTTTCTTAAAGGCCCGTATAAACGTATTACTCCAAATGAGCGTTCTCATTCGGAAAGCTCGTGCAAAAGGTCGTCAACCGAGCCTCGCTTTGCCTCACCCCGTGCATACTCCTCTCGCGCTTCCGCGATGTTCTGAGCCAGCTTCACTCTACGCTCCTCTATGAGGCGATGTTTGACAACTTCAATGAGGTTCTCTCTTTGTTCCTCCGGCAGAGCTTCAATAATTTCAAGGGCCTCGTTAAACGTAACCGCTTTCATAACAGCACCTCCTGATGAAATACTATACAAAAGGTCGAGTAATATCAAGCATATTTTCAGTAAAAAAAGAGGCAAGCGAGTGCCTGCCCCCATAGCATATCTTTTCTCTTATAGTTTTAATTCTCTACCCTTGATTCTGCATCTCACGGTCTCATATCATGCGGCACCAGCACGGCGGTTGTCGCCAAGGACCGGTTCCCCGCCTTATCCGTCACCACAGTTTGTTGGTTGGGCAAAATGCATCACCTTGCCCAACATCTATTCGCGAAGCATTGTTGGGCTTCACGAACACGGTTCAGCCCAACCTACAAACTGTCTGTCTGTCAAACATAGTATTCACCGTTAACGCTTATCTCCCGCTCTTCGCCTCAAGAACCGAAATCCGCTTTTCGTGGCCTAAGGATTCCTTGCGGTCCACGTTCCTCTCCATCGCTGTCTTCAATGATCTTACATCCGCCTTAATGATCGTCACGTCTTCCGCTAACGTGCCGGTCATATTCGTATGGGATGCAAGGGTTTCCGAGTGAGAAGCGAGGACTGATTTTATGATCCCGATGTCGTCTTTCATTACCAGCATATCGCCCCGAATTTCCGTAATGTTCTTTTTTATATCTCCATGCTGCTCCCCAATCAACTGCGCCTTGGAATCAAAGCCCTCTTTCAAAATACCCATATATCGCTGAGACTCCACGCGCTGTTGCTCGAATTTATCCTCGGCAAACCGCTGGAACTCCTCGCGCTGCTCTATCAGTATTTCCTTCAGTTTTTTCTCGTCGATTTCCATTACAGGCCATTCCTTATGCGCTATTGCCGAATCCGTTCCGCCAGATTGAAGTATAAAACAGATACCATACAAACGGTTTTGTGTCAATCGCAATTGTGAGGTCGAGGTCTTGTGCCGCTTCGGATAATTCCGCAATAAGCGCTTCCGCTTCGACGCCATGCTCGAATACGGTTTTTTTATCATGGGCGCATATCGTCAGATGTACGGGGCGGCCAACGGCATAATCGTAATCAGGCAAACGATTGACTCGGCTCGCGCCCCAGGTTTTGTAATATTTACCCGACGGGTTTGTCCCTGAATTATTCATAATAGTAGCGCCCTCGTTTATCGGGGGCGGCAAATACATGATCGATATTCGTCGGGGATAAACCCCGACGCTACAAAATACGTGCGGATCAGTTTGTAGGTTGGGCAAAATGCATCACCTTGCCCAACATCTATTCGCGAAGCATTGTTGGGCTTCACGAACACCGTTCAGCCCAACCTACAAACTAACAACGGCGGGTATAGCCCGGCACATCGGCGTGAATGCTTCGGCGATCTCTCGCGCAATCGAGCGGGTAGAAAAGTCGAAAGCAATTAAGTAATGTTTAGAAGCAACGTCCCTAAGGTCTCTAGAACAGATACCATACAAACGGTTTCGTGTCAATCACCATTGTCGGGTATCCCGCTACGCTGCAACAAAATCAGACATGGAGTCCCCTCGTTTATCGGGGGCGAAATCATTTGCCGGGAGTTATCGCATGAAAGGTAGCGTCCCCGTTTACCGGGGACGACAAACACCTGATTGATGTTCGTCGGGGATAAACCCCGACGCTACGATAAAAATGAAAAGCAGAAGAGAAAGGATGCCGGGTTTTGCCCGACCTTGCAACTTGATTAACGTTTCTTACCTGCCATAATTATGGTGTTCCGTGGAAAAGGTTATAGCCCGATGACAACAAACTGCCACTGCGTTTACCGTCGACGGGTGGGTTCAAAAAAAGCACGGCGGGCATAAGTCCGCCGCTATGATTATTTATTGATGACATCCGGCCACAGTCGTGCAATCGGGCGTCGTTTTGAGTGTGTCGTAACTCCCCGATGTAGCCAAAGTAGCTGCGGTTATTTTGCCTTGGCCTACGCCTCCTGCCTCGTAGGGTGCTGGATCATCCTTCTGGACGATCATGGCCTTCCGACTGTATCCATGAGGAATTCTTGTATGACAATTGACACACCGATATGCGTAAAGACCTGTGCCGGTAACTTCGGAGAGTATACGATGTCGTGTGTGGAGGTTTGTGCCGGCCGTCGTCATGAAACCTGTTCCTGTTAGGGTCGCCGAACCTGAACGATAAACATCGACATTGTGACAGACGAAACAGAGGTCACTCGTAAGCTGCGTTTGACTGAGTGTCGTGCTGTAAGTGTCATCAAATGCTTTATTTAAAATATAAGCATTTGTTGAGCCGTGCGGCCCCAGAGGACGATTGCCGCTCTCCTTCGTATGGCAGTCGGAGCAGTACATCGTCTGAGAGCCGTTGGTCCACGGCGTCACATAAGTTCCCTGAGTACTTGCATTCGACGCGATAACTGGATGATGCGAGGTGTTTCCCGGATTGAACTCCTTGGCCTGGTCTGTCAGGTTGTAACCACCCGAGGAAACTGGAGCGGCGCCGATCCCCCAGGCGAAATCGGAATGGCACTTGAAACAGATTTTGTACTCTGTATCCACACCGGTACTTGTAATATTAACAACTCCGATAGGCTGAATATAAGAGTAAGACCCGGAAGTACCAGTCCAGGTAGGATATATTGAAACACTTACGCCGCCCGCGCCATAAAGTGGGCTCGTGGGAGCTGTCACCACGTTCGTAGTAGCAGCATGGTTCGTATTGCCCGCCGTATGCGGGTTGTGACAATCCGTGCATTCCACATGCCAGTTCGGATTACCTAATCCCAGCCATCCTTGCACCTGCCCTTCTGTAGCCTTATGTTTACCGACCCTGGTAGCGTCCTGGGTATAATGTCGTCTGGAAGCGTTATCATTTTCAGTGGTTTGAACGTTTCTCGCAGCGGTGCCTGCGCCGCTGCCGTGGCAGACCGTATTGGAGCCTGGTGTATTCCATCGGTCATTACCCGTATTGAAACAGCTTGCCTCTTCCTGAAACGACAGCAAGTACGTTCCAGACGTGGGATTCGGAGTTGTAGGTGCAACGGTCGTTACGCCCGCCTTATGCGGAAAGTGGCAATTCATGCATTTTACATCGCCGACCGTCGGCCCATGAAGGTCATCAGGAGCAAGTCCGCCAGTGGGAGGCGCATACAATGTGGTGGCTTTTGTACTGTCGGCATGGACGCTTCCTGAGAATCCAGTTTTAGTATGACACCTTATACAGATCACTGAATTTCTATTTGTTTCAACAAGAAACTTTCCAAACGCGTTGTTATGCGGCTCATGACACGAGGTGCATTCCACATAACTATTGTTTGCGTTCACTTTGTTTCCGGCGGCGGTGTAAAGCCGCACCGCAGCGCCAACTGAAACGCCGTTCACCAGCTCCGTGTCAATGAGACTGTCATGTTGTATTGCAACCGGATGGTCATCACTGAGATTAAGACCTATATAGCCGGCGGCTGTCGTAGGCATACCGTACTGCACGTCAGCGCCTGTAGTCCCCTCCATGGGGATCTGCGTTGATGCACCGTAAGGCAGGTTGACTAACGAGCCGAGGGCAATGGTCCCGTCATGGCACGAAAGGCAGATCTTAGTCTTGATATGGGTATTGGGATTTTCAGCGCCCGGATATAATAATCCAGCCAGCACGTCGCTGGTATAGGTGACGTATGATTGAACAGAAATGGTCTTGTTCCAAAGCGGGGCCGCGGTGTTGCCGCCATGGGGCGTGTGGCAGAATACGCAGACTTCCGATGTCCCGCCGAGGGCGGGATCAACAGATTTGATGGAACCGGTCCCGCTGGTTGAAAGGTTATAAGAAAGGTTATGCTTCGAATTCACGACCAATGCTGCATTTGCCAGCCATGCGACCGACAGGGTCAGGATAGATAACAGAATAATAAATACAACAAATCGTTTCATGCGATCACCTCATCGATCATAGTCCGGGACTCTTCAGTTGGTCTCCCGCAGGTACTGAAACATCTGAACACGGTAGTTGTAACTATCCGCCACATATAAACGGTCCTTGCTGTCAAGGTAGAGCCCGGCGGGAACATCAAACTCTCCGGCGCCGATACCGTTCCGTCCGAAAATGAGGAGCAGCCGTCCCGCGCGGTCGAATACCTGCATACTGTTCCTGACGCCATCGGATACCCAGATATGCCCCTCATTGTCCACGGCAATGCCTTTTGGTTTTATAAATGCCCCGATGGCCGTGCCGTTGCTGCCGAAGCTGGTCAGGAACGTTCCTGTTTTGTCGAATATCTGCACCCGGAAATTCAGCGTATCCATGACATACAGGTCGCCGACCGCGTCGATCGCAATATGGGTCGGGTGGTTGAACTCACCGTTCCCGACGCCTCCTTTGCCAAAGGAGCCTGTCTTTTTTCCATCGAGGCTGTAGATGTCGACGCGATGTCCCCTGGTATCCACCACGTAGAGCAGCTTTTCCTTTTTATTGATCGCAATGCCTGTAGGCCGGAGCATGCTGTCATCGCCTATGACACGCTTGTTCTTGCTGCCGCTGTACACGAAAACCCGTCGTCGCGCTGAATCCGTAATATAGAGCAGGCCCCCGGCATCCAGGGCCGCGCCAATGGGAGAAACAAGCGGCCCCATTTTGGTCATGTTGAACTTGTCGTAATCCTTTTTCTCAAAATCAAAGAAATGGACGCAGGCCCCGCCCCAGTCGGCGACATAAACCTTGCCGTTGCCGTCAGCGACTATGCCATGAGGCGACACGATGCGGTCGACCGTGTCCTCCCCGGCGATAAACTCCCACACCCGGGCAAAAAAACCCTTCTTAATACCGAGATCCTGGGGTGTTATGATCGTTCTGATGAATTGTACGCGGGGTTTATCAGGCGCCAAGGGCCACACCCACGGCGATGCCGAGGCCTGCGGCTGGGAATTGTCGGAGCCCTGAACGGGCAAGGCCGGGGAGACGAGCGCGAGCGCAAGAGCACATGCGGTTATGAAGAGCTGGTATTTTTTCATGACCGGATGTTAGCAGTTATAACATTCCTTCCCGGTGAAGTCAACTCATAAGCGCGGTAGGACCCTGCGACGTTGTTTCCTGATGCGGATGAAGGGAATGATTCGGATTCTCCAGGACCCGGTCGATCGCTTCTACTACGGCCGATTCCACCATAACCCAGGGAGAACCGATGTCCCTCTCCTTGTCCATCTGGACATAGTAGTGAGGGGGCAGGTAATTCAGCGCGAGCGCTGCTATATCGTTCACGCAGCGCGGGCAGCCGCAGACATTTTTATAGCGCTCATCAAGATATTTGCCCATCACGGCAACTACGCGCTCATAATTTGCATTTTTTACATTACAGTCCATTGATCATCCCATAATAATTTTTTTGTTCTTGCTATGCCATAGAATTTGCAATAAATGTACCAAGCCTGGGGCGCTATTTTATCAATATATTTCAATAGATTGTATTACTTATCCGATAAACCGTCACTCACCGTTTTGAGCGATTATGAGCATTGAGCGAAAACCGTCACAAGGAATATGAAACATTGTTTTAAACAAAGCTGGATAAGCCTGTTGTGTTTGTCCACTACTTAGGCTATACTTTTTTGGCCATGACCTTAGATCTGAAAAAAAGTAAGCTGTATATCATAGACGGGAACTCCTATATTTATCGGGCCTATTACGCTATCCGGGGTCTGACCACTTCCACCGGGCTCCCTACGAACGCAGTGTTCGGTTTTGCCAATATGCTCTTGAAGGTCATCAAGGATAGAGCGCCCGATTTCCTCGCGATCGTCTTTGATCCCAAAGGCCCCACCCGCCGCCACCTCGAATATGCCGGGTACAAGGCACACCGACCCCCCATGCCC
>JANPMZ010000144.1:0-18079 GCA_031427195.1 Nitrospirota bacterium | reverse complement strand
TTTGCCCTGCCCACGCCTCCTCCCCTGCACCCTGGCCCCTGATTTACAGCCTTTTTTGCATTGATTATTGGCTGGCCAGTGTGCTATATTTCACGCTGTTTGTGACAGATTTTCATCAGTTCCCCCTTTGCGCTACCGGCGACTTCAGACCTGTCGGCGAACTACAGACAACCGAGGATAAAGCCATGTCATACAGTGCCTGGTTCCAATGTATCAATGAAAAGTGCAACGAGACGTATCCACTCAACAAGATAGTCTACCGCTGCAAAACCTGCGATTCCCTGCTCGAAGTAAAGCACGACATGAAGGCCCTGGCGCAGCGCAGTGCCCTGGGGTGGATGAAGCTCTTTGAAGACCGCTACAAGTCCACCCAGTGGCCCTACGGCTCCGGCATCTGGGGCAAAAAGGAATGGGTCCTGCCGCAGATCGCCGACGACAACATCGTCTCGCTCTATGAAGGCGGCTCCAACCTGTTCTGGGCCGAGCGGTTCGGCAAACTGGTCGGTGTGGACAATCTCTGGGTCAAGCTCTGCGGCAACTCCCACAGCGGGTCTTTTAAGGACCTCGGCATGACCGTGCTCGTTTCGCAAGTCAAGCAGATGATCAGCGAAGGCGCGCCCATCCAGGCCGTGGCCTGCGCCTCGACCGGAGACACCTCTGCCGCACTTGCGGTCTACTGCGCTGCCGCCGGCATCCAGTCCATTGTGCTGCTGCCGAAAGGCAAGATCTCCATGGCCCAGCTCGTCCAGCCGATCGCCAACGGCGCGCTGGTGCTGTCGCTCGATACAGACTTCGACGGCTGCATGCGCGTGGTGCGTGAGATCACCAAGGACGAGACCATCTATCTGGCGAATTCGATGAACTCGCTCCGGATCGAAGGCCAGAAGACCGTGGGCATTGAGATCGTGCAGCAGTTCGACTGGCAGGTGCCGGACGTTATCATCATCCCGGGCGGCAATCTGGGAAATGTTTCCGCGCTCGGAAGCGGCCTGCTCATGATGCGCGACCTGGGTATCATCACCAAGCTGCCGAGAATCGTCGTGGCCCAGGCAGAGCGCGCCAATCCGCTTTACCGTTCTTATCTGAAGAACTTCGCTTCCTTCGAGCCCATGGAAGCGCAGAAAACGCTTGCCAGCGCAATCCAGATCGGCAACCCCATCAGCATCGAGAAGGCGATCCGCACGATCAAGCAGTTCGACGGCATCGTCATGGACGCAACCGAACAGGAGCTGTCCGATGCCGCCGCGCTGGGCGACCGCACCGGCATGTTCAACTGCCCTCACACCGGCGTGGCCCTGGCAGCCATGATCAAACTGATCAAGGCAGGCAAGATCGACAGATCCGAGCATGTCGTGGTCATCTCCACTGCCCACGGCCTCAAGTTCACCGACTTCAAGGTCCAATATCATGAAAAGAAGCTGGGCTTCCCCAGCCAGTACGCCAATAAACCCATAGAAGTGCCTGCACGCGTGGATGCTGTCAAGGAGGCGCTCACGAACGCATTGAAGAAGAGAAGAGAACAGAATGTCTAACAAGAACTCGAACGCAAAGAACTGGAAACCATCCACGCTTGCGATCCACGGCAACGGCCGCCTTCCCAAGGCGCATCACGCGGTCTCCACGCCGATCATGCACACCTCCAACTACTACTTCGACACCGCTGATGAGGTCGAGGATTTCATGCGCGCCAAGGGCCAGGGCAAGCTGATCCATGAGCACGAATACGCCCGTTACGGCAACCCCACCCAGACCGAGACCGAGCGCAAACTTGCCGCCATCGAAGGGGCCGAGCGCGCCGTGCTCTACTCCTCGGGCATGGCAGCGGTGCTGCTCTCGATCATGACTTTCATGAAGCCCGGCGGCCACATCATCTTTACCAGCGACTGCTACCGCCAGACGCGCGACTTCGCCATCAACTTCCTCGGCAAGTTCGGCATGGACAACTCCATCGTGGACCCCACGGCCGAGGCCATTGAAAAGGCCATCAAGCCGAACACGAACATCATCTTCACCGAGTCGCCCACGAACCCCTATCTGCGCATACTCGACATCCCGGCCATCGTCAGGGTTGCCAAAGCGAAGAAGGTCCTGACCATCATCGACGCCACACTGGCAACGCCCTACAACATCAAGCCCATCGATATGGGCGTGGACGTGGTCATCCACTCGGCAACCAAGTACTTAGGCGGCCACAACGACCTCATGGCAGGCGTGTGCCTCGGCTCCAATGCCCTCATGGCCGACCTGTACAAGATGCAGCGCATGATGGGCGCGACCCCGGGGCCGCTCACCTGCTTTTTGCTCGAGCGGGGCCTCAAGACCTTCGGCATGCGCATGGAGCACCACAACAAGGTCGGCCTTGCCGTCGCCCAGATGCTCGAAGCCCATCCCAAGATCGAGAAGGTCTGGTACCCGGCCCTTAAATCGCACCCGGACCACAAACTCGCCATGGAGCAGATGAAAGGCTTCGGCAGCGTCATCAGCTTCCTGGTCAAAGGCGGCAACAAGGAAACGCGGCAGTTCATCGACGCGCTGGAGCTCTTCCTGATCACGCCGAGCCTCGGCGGCAGCGAAAGCCTGGTCACCCAGATGTGGGCCATGTCGTTCTTTGATTATTCCGAGGAGTACCGCAAGAACATCGGCATGGTGGATAACCTCGTACGGCTCGCGCTGGGCCTGGAGGATGTGGATGATTTGATCTTCGATCTGAAGCAGGCGCTGGATAAGATATAAAAGGCGAGTTGTGTTTCAGTTGTAACCTCTGTGATAAATAAAAAAAGCCCCCTTCTTTGGGGGCTTTTCTATTTTCCGAATAAGCACCGCCTCACACGTTCGTGTCAATTCGCTGTATGTCGCCAGCCCCGAGAAAGAGCTTGAACGAACGGTCATCTTATGATAGATTCATTTCAGAACAGAAGAACAGAAGAAAATATGAGGATTGCCATGAAGCTCGGCACGATACAAGACAGGCAAAAATCGCTTACGGAAGAACTCAGTCGCATCGTTCAGGTCATTCAAAGCGAATACGATCCGGAAAAGATCGTCCTCTTCGGTTCACTGGCAAGTGAGGCCGTTCATGAGTGGAGCGATATCGATCTGCTCATCGTCAAAAAGACCGACAAGCGTCCCATCGAACGGACCATGGAATTAACGCATCTCATCCGTCCCACGGTGGGCATCGACCTGTTCATCTACACGCCGGAAGAAATCGATCTCCTTCTCAAGGAACGCTATCCCTTTTTACTGAATATCCTGAAAACCGGTAAAACAGTGTATGAGAAAAGAAGCTGAGGCATGGCTCAGGATCTCCGCGGAGGACCTGCAATCCGCCGAGGTCCTTTTCGACCGGAAGCTCTTCCGGCCGGTTTGCTATCACGCCCAGCAGTCCGTTGAGAAATGCCTGAAAGCTCTCCTCGTCGACAGCGACATCGAAATCCCCCGGACACACAACATCCTGGACCTCAATAATGCTGCGAAGAAACTCGGATATTCCGTTGAAGTGACCGACGAAGATGCGGTCTTTCTGAGCAGCGTTTACCGCGCCCGATATCCGTCTGACGCGGGACTCCTGCCGCTCGGTGAACCCATTAAGCAAGACGCGGAGCGAGCATTGAAAATAGCGCGGGATATGGCAAGGTGGATAAAAAAACAGGTGTAGGCGAGCGAGAACAGAGGTAAGTCCGTTTCGGGCCTACGGCCCGAAACTTCCTCGCTTCCTGATCACGCCAAGCCTCGGCGGCAGCGAAAGCCTGGTCACGCAGATGTGGGCCATATCGTTCTTTGATTATTCCGAGGAGTACCGCAAGAACATCGGCATGGTGGACAACCTCGTGCGGCTGGCGCTGGGCCTGGAGGATGTGGATGATCTGATCTTCGATCTGAAGCAGGCGCTGGATCAGATATAAGGCGTGTCGTGATTCAGCTGCATTTTCACATCGGAAGAGAATCAAGTTACGATGTTAAAGCGATACTCTGTAAGGGGTGAATTCGGAGAGCTGACAATGAAAGAAACGGTTTATCTTGAAACAACCGTCATAAGCTATTACACGTCGAAGCCAAGCCGTGACGTGATTGTTCTGGCGCACCAGCAAATTACGCGCGACTGGTGGGATAGGGCTTTAAGGAAGTATGATGTTTTCATTTCCCAAATCGTAGTCGAGGAAGCCGGTTCCGGCGACTCCGAGGCGGCAGGAAAACGGTTAAAGATATTGAAGGAGTTCACGCATCTTGAGTTGAACCCTATGGTGGAAAAGATGGCCCAGGTCTATAAAGATAAGCTGAGGATTCCGCCCAAGGCACTTCGGGACGCAGTTCACCTGGCCGTCGCTTCAGTCCACGGAGTTGATTATCTCGTAACATGGAATTGCGCTCATATCGCAAATGGTGAAGTCATCAAAAAACTAATGCAAATAAACGAGGCCTTCGGAATAAAAACGCCGGTGATATGCACTCCCGAAGAATTAATGCCCGAAGGCAAAGGAGAATAATACGATGTGGCAAGACCCGATAGTAAAGGAAGTCCGCAAGGCAGGCGAGGAGTTGGCAAAAAAAAACCATTATAATCTTCAAGACCTGCTTCAGAACCTGCGCAATAACGAAAAGAAATCGAAAGCCAGGATCGCTTCAAGATCAAAAGATAATAAGTTACGGAAAGCCGGGTAGACTTCGTTGGATTTCCAATGCTATCTCTCATTATCCGATGCCGAACGAGGGGCGCTCCTCTTCGAGCTGTATCATGAACATACGAGTTGGTAGCGCGTAGCGAAACCCGTCATTATTCGCATAAGCGATTTCCAGGCTAAGTTCGATTCATGATACCGTATCCTACCCAACAGCGAAAGCCTAAAAAAAAATTAACCTGTTCTCGGCGATCTTCAGTATCGCATGTTGCCATAGCTTGATTATCGATCAGAGTATTCAGAAATGCGTCGGGTTTCGCTACACTTTACCCGACCTACATGCTTCATCGTAAAAGGCGGCAACAAGCAAACGTGGCAGTTCATCGACGCGCTGGAGCTCTTCCTGATCACGCCAAGCCTCGGCGGCAGCGAAAGCCTGGTCACGCAGATGTGGGCCATGTCGTTCTTTGATTTTTCCGAGGAGTACCGCAAGAACATCGGCATGGTGGACAACCTTGTGCGGCTCGCGCTGGGCCTGGAGGATGTGGATGATCTGATCTTCGATCTGAAGCAGGCGCTGGATCTGATATAAAAGGCGATTCGTGTTTCAGTTGTAACCTCTGTGATAAATAAAAAAAGCTTTTTTTAGGGGCTTGTAAAATTTCCGGAATGATAATCTGGACGGCATGAGTATAGGTGAATCATATGAGGGCAATTATTTCTTTTTCCACATCAGGATATAATCCGTCAATCTTGTCCTGGATATCCATCGTTTTTTTCAGGGCGGTGACAACCAGACTGTAATGCTTCATATCCTCAAGCAATAATATTTTCCCTTTTCTATCCTTCAGCCATTTATCGCAGACCTGATAGCCGCCGACCTGATACTCCCATACCGCCGGTGCTACGCCTTCGATATATTGTTGATCGCTGATATAAACCCTTTTCTTTTCGTACCGCACTTTTTCCACCTTATTGTTTCCTTTGCCTTCCATGCGTACGACATTGGAATCAAGGTCGCTCGCTTTGAGCAGGTGCAGTTCCACCAACCGTTCGCCGTAGCCGGCCATTTTGGTAAACAGCTTGTGGTTGCTCGTAAACGGGACCCGCGGAAAATCCGATTTCAAAAACTCGGCGTATTTCGTTCGATACGTATTTGAGTAAAGCACGGCATAGGTATAGAAAAAAATGTGCTCCGGTGAAGGCATTTTCTTGAAGCTTGATGTCAGTCTTTCTACGAGAGCAGCGGACAGGTTCGGCTTTTTTGTTTTATATTCCGCCTCTGACTCAAAGAGCATCATAGCGGTTGTGGAAGATCGCTTTTTCGGTTTCTCTTTCTCCGGGTAGAGATAGAGTGGAAAATTAACATTCCCACCACGGTAAAACAAGTTAAAATCTTCAATATATTCTGAGGAAAATACAATATTCCAGGGTTTTTCCAGACCTACGACCTGTCCAGCCCTCCCAACACACAAACTTAAATTCGCCTGCTCCATGTGCCGCATGACTTCCCTGCGTGAGCGCTCGATGACTGCTTCGTGATAGAATACCCATTGAACGTCAAAGGGCCTGTATAAAATCCTCTTGATCGCGTCTTCACGATGCTCATCCTTCCTGAGCGTTTCACGCGCTTCTTTTAGCTTCCAGTTGGATTTATCATGCAGGTTGAAGGTCTGACCGATGAGCTCGTCCGGCATTTTAGGATCAATGAACATCCTGATGCGACGCTTAAGCGCGGCTTTATCCGCGTCTATTACGAAGCCGTCGCGCGACGTTACAATGCCGACGCTGTTCACGGGGAACAGGTCGGTTATTTTCATGAACCGTTCATAATTCTTCAAGTGCTTTTCATCTCGCGGGATGAAAAGGTAAGATTCGGATTTCGGCTTAAGCGTTTTCCACTTTGTCGTATCAATGCTGTTCTTTTCGAGCCACGTGTACTTTTTCTCCCGTGGGCCCCACAGCTCGGCATGATAGACCGTGCATTCCTTTTTTTCTTCGGCTTCTTCCTCGGCCTCTTCGTCAAGCTCAAGGTCAATCTGCGGAGAAGGCCGGTACGTGGGTGAATAATCCGCGTCTTTGTCCTTCTTTTTGATGAACAGCGCAATGGCAACACCCTGCTTGATGTCGAAAACATTTTTATCCTGCGAGCCGTCCGGGGCTTTCTCTTTTTTAAGGGAGTTGCCGTGCAGGTCGAGGATAAAGATTTCGTCGAAGCTGTTCATCAAAGAGCGACGCATGCCCCTGAAGGTAGGGTTGTCGAGATAGCTGTGATTCGTGATAAATCCAATGACGCCCTCGCCGGCCTGGTCGATCTTCCATTGCGCGAAACGAATGAACTTCACATAATCGTCCTGTAGCCACTTGGAATTTTTCTCTCCCAGCGGCTTTCCGTCAATCTGATAATAGGCTTTCACTTCATCATAGACATTCGTTGAATGACCGGAGTAAGGCGGATTCCCGAGGATCACGAGGACAGGCTGTTGTTTCTTGACCTCTCCCGCAAGATGGGATTCTTCAGAGAGGGAGGCCATGCCGGGTAGCTCGGTCTGAGCAAGTTCGTTCATCTCCAGCGTATTGGTAAGATAGAGCTTGAACCGCTCGTCAGGCTGGAGCTTGTACCCGAGTTCTTCGAGCAGAAAGGACATTTTGAGATGGCCGATTGCGTACGGAGCCATCATAAGTTCGAAAGCGTAGAAATTCGGAAGGATATACTCTTTGATTGCCATTGCTCCGGCGCCTTCACCAAGTGGCAAAGAATCTTCGACGACCAGTTTCGCGGCCTCGGCCAGAAACGTGAGCGTTCCCGCTGCGGGATCCAGGACCGTGACGGATTCGGATGCAAAGCCAGAGCGCTTGTTGAAATGTTCCTTCAAGATACTATTAAGTGAGCGGACGATATAAGAAACGACCGGCTCGGGCGTGTAATAGACACCCCGCATTTCTCGTGTCTTCGGATCGTATTCCGCGAGGAAGGTTTCATAAAAATGGACAATGGGATCTTTGCCCTTGCCCTCGTGAAAATACTTGTGCAGAAGGCTTTTCACGTCCGTGACCGCCAGCACTTCCGAGATGTCGTCAACGATCCACTCCATCGGTTTCGGCAGTTCGCCAAGAGACACAAATTGAAACACGTCTCTCAGAATGCCGATGGTCCGGGGAATCCTGTCATAGGCGAGCTTTCTATTGAATCCGTTCTCCGACCGGGTCCTGGCGGCAAAAAGGCCGTAGGTGATGGTCTGCGAGTAGAGGTCCGCGAATTCTTCTTTCGAGAGGCCACTGATGAGGTATTTCCTGAAGGCTTCGTAAAAGCCGATGATGAACCCTTTCCCTTTTTTCTCCTCGTCCTCAAGCTCCTGCGCGACGACTTCGTCACGCAAAAAACGGGTCCTCTTGGCCAGCTCTATGGCAAGCGTTTTTGCGTCATAGACTTTCGGCAGAGAGAAGGAAAAATACTTTTCGAGAAGGCCCAGGAATTCCGCTTCGTGCTCCACAGGGGGCACGGTCTTGAGCTTTTGAATAATGAAGGGCCTGGCGAGCTGAGCTTTTTGAATGAGTACGCCGTTGCGGTAAAGCCTGAATTCGAAAAAGTTGGTCAGGATCAGGTTGGGAAAGGTGTGGAGGTATCGTTTTAGCTGGCCGGTGGTTTCGATCTGGTCCAGGTAATCAACGGTCGGGGCCTTGGCTTCGATGTACCCGACGATATGCTGGTTGCCGTCCCAGACCCTGAAGTCCGGGTTGCCTGCCTCGGACTTCTTCGGCAGGGTCGTTATCCGGATATCCTTCTTGCCGGATGCTTCGGCGTATGCCGTAAACAGCTCGGCAAGGGCGGGATAATAACTTTCTTCCCGCGCGTCTCCGTGAATGCCAGTGTCCGCGATCCGCTTCAAATAGGATTTAAGCATACGTCACGGCAGTATAGTGGATTTTCTGTGAAGTATACAGAAAAAAATGAGGGGTCAATGAGGTCATGCGGGCTTATTCCGTGATTCTTCTGGAAAACAATGCAGCCCTGTAGAACTTTGGTGACGTTGTTGCTATTTGATACTACCGCTCTTCGTAGTTCCTATCCTTGCAGCAAATAAAAAAACGGCCCAAAACAATATTTCGTCTCTGAACCGGCCTTTATCGAGTTATGTTCCCATAATCAAGCTAAGCACGCTATCTGCCCCTTGAGCGCAATGCAATTCGTCATGCCGATAAGGTTGTAACTTCAACAGTATGATGCTTCTTCCGCGCATCGTTCACGATCTCTTCGAGTTTGGCGACAATGAAATCTTCGATCCTATCAGCGCCGCACTGAGTGCATATCGTGGCCGGGACTTCCCGTACCACAACCACGCCGAAACCAAGTTCAACGGCGAACGTGGTCTTCCCCGGCTTTTTTTCTCCCCCGCACAAGGGACATGCATGGGCGTCTTTTTTCAAGAAGATTCTGTTCATGATTAAGTGAAGTGCGTCCAGCTACGTTTCTACAATATAAGAAATTGAAGGGAAATGCAAGGTCGCAAAACTCAGATGCCAATGTCATCAACCCGCAGCAGCCTGTGTCCCTCGAACACGGTCAGTATTTCCAGATTGCTCTTATTGACCCTGTAGACGATCCGGTATTTTTTAAATATTAATTCCCGGATGTCGGGGTTGGATATCTCGGGGACCATTCTTCCGATACGAGGCTCTCCAGGCAATACAGACTCGGCATGTTCTACAATTTCATCGACAAACTTTGCTGCCCGTTCCGCATTGTCTTTTGCTATGAAATCCTCGATCTCGGTCAATTGCTTGAGGGCTTCACGAGTCCAGAGTATTTTCATGCGGGCTTAACCCTTGGCTCTACTGGAGGATAACACAGCCCTCAGCTCTTTTGTTTGGTACGTTCTCCCGCTATCGGCATCCGCTATTCCCCTGCCAACAGAATCAAGAAAAGATTTTCTGTATACCAATTCGTCGTAGTCGTCGGGAGACAGGAGCACCCCGGCCGGCTTGCCATTTTGCGTTATGATTAAGGGATGGCCGGTGCTCTGGAGACTTTTAAACCACTTGGAGAGGCTGGTCTTAAATTCCGCAATGGGAACAATATCGTTTTTGATCGAAATGGTTTTCATGCGACAGCTCCTTATTGAGGCATATTTACTGGTCTAAATATAGACCAATTTTTGGTATAAATCAAGCGGTTGCTTGCGAGGTTTATAACCTGTAGGTCGGTAGCACGATGCGAAAGCCGACACTGCCGGAGGTAAATCATGATAAGTATTCATACCCGATCATGCTCAGGACCGCAATGGCCGCAGTCTCGGTGCGCAGAATGTTCTGCCCGAGGCTCACGGCATGGAAACCCTTTTCCCGCGCCATTGACGCTTCGACAGACGAGAACCCGCCTTCCGGTCCGATGAGCGCAACGATCCTCGTGATGTCCTGTTTTCCCCGAAGAACGTCCTTGATAGGCATGGTCCCCTCTTCCCAGGGAAGGAGGAGAAGGGTTCGGGGTTCGGAGGTGTGCGTTTGGAGGAAATCCTTGAAAGAAACAATCCGGCCGATGACGGGTATGTCCACACGGTTGCTCTGCATCGCAGCTTCCCGGGCGATCTTCTGCCACCGGCTGATGCGTTTTTCCTCGTCCTTGATCTTCACGATCGTCCGCGCTGTCACCAGCGGAACGATGTTCGACACTCCGAGTTCCGTGGCCTTCTGCACGATCCAATCCATCTTGTCGGACTTGGGCAGTCCCTGGCCGAGCGTGATACGGGGAGCGGTGATCTCTCGCCTCGTATGGCTTACGATATCGGCCTTGATCCCGGACTTGCTGATCTCGGCGATGGCAACCTGATACTCGGTGCCCTGGCCGTCGCACAGGAGGAGCGCGTCACCGGTCTTCATGCGCAGCACCGCCGCGATATGGCGCACGTCTTCTTCAGTGACGCTGATGCGGGAGCCGGAGACCTGGGAGGGGGCTATGAAAAATCGAGGGGGTCGGGGCATAGAGACCTGGGTTCGGCGTAGAAAGTTCGGATCCACATCTTTGACACGGAGAAGGACTGATAAAAACTATGAAGAATCATGATCTTTCATAGCCTTTGTCAGATATTATCAGTGTCAAAGAGGTTGGCTGGGTTTCAGCTTCGGGGCCTGCCCTTCGTGCCTGCCTTTGCCGCCCCTTCGCCTGCGTCGTTTCGGTTTTGCTTTCCGCTCAACGATCTTCTGAATTTCCTTTTCTTCGCCCGGCGCGAGCGGGTGGGACTTGATGAACTCCTTCCACCAGGCGCGAAGCTCTTTTTTCTCGCCCGTGGTCTCGCTCGTAAAACGCAGGTATTCGAAAGCGTCGGCAAAGCCCGGCCTGCGCAGGAAAAAGCGCGGGTACCTGCCTTCCCGCTTCTCGAACCGCTGCTGGTTCCAGTACATATCGCGCATGGTCAAGCTGATCTTTTTCGGTATCTGGACCCGCTGGACCTGATCAGTAAGGACCTCTGACACTGCTCTGGTCATGGCATCGAGCGCATTGGCTCCCGAGGACCGGTACTGGTCCGCTTTTTCCTCGATATACTGACCGAACATAAGCCCGAAGAGGATATGCGGCGGCACCTGCCGGCCGGCCTGGACGCAGGCATCCACCCACTCCAGCGCCTTGCCGATCCAGGTATGCGGGAAGCCATCCGATTCCGTGTCCACCCACTCGTTCAAACGCGGGAAGATCACGCCGAAGAGGCCGGTCTTGCGAAGCAACTGATAGGTTTTCTCCCCTTCACCGAGCAAAAAGAGCTTCAGCACCTCTTCGTACATCCGGGACGGCGATGCCAGCGCAACCTTGTCCTTAAGCTCAAGCATGGCACGATAGGTTTCCGCCTCGATCTCGAACCCGAGCAGAGCGGTAAAGCGCACGGCACGGACCATGCGCACCGGGTCCTCGGTGAACCGGACCAGGGGGTCGCCGATGATGCGGATGAGCCCTTGTTGGAGGTCCCGCATGCCGCCCACGTAATCGATGACCGAGTAATCGGCTATGCTGTAAAAGAGCGCGTTCACGGTGAAGTCGCGCCGGAGCGCGTCTTCCTCGGGGGTGCCGAAGACATTGTCGCGCAGAATCATGCCGTCCTCGGTCTTGAGCATACGCGGGGGACGGGGCTTAGCCGGAAGCGATGCAGCCTGAGCCCCAGGGGTGGCCTCCAGAACAGGCAGAACCGCTTCTTCGTGTGCAGGCGCTTCCGGCATCGGAAGGTCCATTACCTGGTCAGCAGCCGGAACAGTGTCGATGACCTCGGGCTCGTCGGACACCATGGACCGGAAGGTTGCCACTTCGACAATATCGTTATGGAAATGAATATGGGCCAGGCGAAACCTGCGCCCGATGAGCCGACAGTTGCGAAAGACCTTTTTGACCTCGTTGGGCGTGGCGTCCGTGGCAATATCGAAGTCCTTGGGCTCGCGACCAAGCAGCAGGTCGCGCACCCCGCCACCCACTAAATAGGCGTAGTATCCCTGTTCCTTCAGTTTATAGAGAACCCGGACAGCATTGGGACTGATCCACTTGCGGGAGACACTGTGTTCCTTGCGGGGAATAATGGTAGGTTTAATAGGCGTCACGGGACCGCATATTAGCACACAATACCAAAAAAGGTAAAGGAAGAAGTTGCGGTCCCAGCGATTCCGCAACAACTCCTTGGGATCGTATGATTATCAGACTTTTCCACCTTGGAGCACGTCCAATCTAAAAAGGCCGACGGGAAATAACTCGTCGGCCTTTTATTCGTTTCTGCGCTTTAAAATCCTTTCAGTTCTTCAGGATCCGTTCCGCGGCGATCTGTGCTTCGTGCACGCAGTCGCCGATGCCGATGCCCTTGTAGGAACATCCGATCAGGTGCAATCCGGGGTGCGTAGTCATGATCCGGTCGAGCACGGTGATCCGGTCAAGATGGCCGACAGTGTACTTCGGCATGCCCTTGTACCAGCGGTAGATCTTTGAGAACGCTGGATTAGCCTTGATCCCGAGAATGGTGTCGAGCTCTTCGAGGATCACGTTCGTCATTCCGGCATCATCAAGGTCGTGGACCAGCTCTTCATGATGTCCGCCGCCCACGAAACCCCGAATGAGAATGTGGTCGTCAGGCGCGCGGAAGGACCACTTGATGGAGCTGTAGGTCGCGGCATTGATCCGGCGGCCTTCAACACGGGGAACAATGAAGCCGAAGCCTTTGAGTGGGACCCTGACATCCGACTTTTTAAATGCGATCGAGACCGTGGCGGAAGAGGACCATTCTATCTTGTTCATCTGCTCCGCAAGGGTCGAATCAAAGCTCTTGACCATTTCCGCGGCATCATAGGAGGCCGCCCCGATCATGACATAATCGGCATCCAGAGCCTCGCCGTTCTCAAGTACCACGGTATAGCCTTTTCCCTTTGGTTCAACAGCCTTGACCCCGGCCCCGAGCCTGATCGAGTCCTTGCCGATATATTCAACGCAGGCCTGCGACAGGGTCTGCATGCCGTTCTTGAAGCTCATGAAATAGGTCATTTTCGGCGAGCCCGGTTTGGGAGGAGGTCCGCTCAGCGTTGCGTGGGGCCGACTCTTCATGGCGGATATCATGCCGCGGATGAGGCTTCCGCTCTTCCGCTCCATCTGCATGAAGCGGGGGAAGGTTGCGAGCACGCTCATGTTGTCGGGGTTCGACGTATGGATGCCGGCCACGAGGGGTTCTGCGATCTTCTCCAGGCATTCCCGGCCGAGGCGGCGCGTGACAAAGGACGCCAGGCTTTCATCGTCCGTGTTCCTGCGCTTCGGCATGAACATCTCCAGGCCCATACGCATCTTGCCGGGCCAGGAGATGAGACTCGATTTCGCCATGGGCATGAACATGGTCGGCACCATGAGCATCACGCCTTCGGGCAGGGAATGGAGTTTTTTTTGGGAGTAGATGAAGGTCCCCTTGTGCTCGTCGTTCGACGGAAGCAGCTCCGGCTCGAGGCCGAGGTGCTTCGCAAGATTGACACTCCATACCTTTTCCGGCAGGAAGCTGTCGGGCCCGCCTTCGATGAGGAACGGACCCTGCTTTTCTGTAAGGATCTTGCCGCCGAGCCTGTTGTTCTTTTCGAGCAGCAGCACCTCAACGGTCTTGCCGTGTGCCTTGGCTCCGGCCTTCAAGTGGACCGCGGCAGCCAGACCGGCAATGCCGCCGCCTATAATAATGATCTTCGGCATAATGGACACCTCATAGGGAATAAATGGATTTACCGCGACACTGGAGCACTGGCGGAACAGGGTAAAACCGGAATTCAGTATATCTTGATTATAGCGCTCTTTTTACCACATTCGCCAGCGCTCTGATAAAACGCGGCGAGGTGTTGAGAGATTCGGCGCGTTCAAATGAAAGCCCGAGGCTTGCTGCGTGCTTCCTATGTACAATGTCGATATCGTACAGCGTTTCCATGTGGTCGCAAGTGAAGCCAATCGGCACTTCAAGGACTGCCTTGTGGCCTTGCTGGGAGAGCTTGTCCAACGTTGGCTCCACCTCGGGTTCGATCCAGGGCTCGGTTGCGCGCGCTCCCTTGCTCTGCCAGGCAATGCGCCATTCCCGTATCCCTGCTTTTGCAGCAACGACCCCGACCGTTTCCTCGATCTGCTTCTTATAGGGATCTCCGGCAGTGATATAGCGGACAGGGATGCTGTGGCTGGTGAAAATGACGACGACAGTATTACGTGTTGCTGTGGGGAACAATGCGAGACCGGCGAAGACCTTTTCAACCCAGGCATCGATGAAAAGGGAATTGTCATGCCAGCTGGGGATGAAGAGGGGGCAGGTTTCGCCGCTCCCCAAACCATCACAAGCGCTTTTATAGGCACCGGTCGTGACCTCGGTTGAGAAAGGCGACATGGAAAGGGCGATCACACGCCGTGCTCCATCACTGAGGGCTTTCTCGAACGATTCAGCGACAGTCGGGTTTGAGTACCGGAATCCCTCGTAGGCCCGAAAGCTGCTGCCCAGTTCTCTTTCCAGGGCTGCGGCTTGCGCTTGAATGAGCTCGGGCAACGGCGACTTGCCGCCGATCAATTTATAGCGCTCGATCACTGCTGCAACTACCGGAGGAGGGGCCGGCCGTCCCATGAAGGCGGTCATGAATGGGCCGACCTCATCAAGCGATCGCGGCCCGCCAAGGGCGATGAGTATGATTGCGGTTTGGTTGGACATGGTAATGCAGGGGTCAGGGTGCAGGGTCCGGGGTCCCGGAAATTCCTTAAGCCTGGATCCTGGCTACTGGACCCTGACCCCTGCCACTGAACCCTATCTTTTACTCATTTCATGCGTCGCGTTGATGAACTCTGCGGCATTGTCCAGTGGCGTCTGCTGCAGGATGCCGTGGCCCAGATTCATGATGTGGCCATTCCTGCCTGCTGCCCGGTCGAGGATCTCTTTGGTGCGTTTCCGGATGAACTCTTTTGAGCCAAAGAGGCTGATGGGGTCGATGTTGCCCTGCACGCCCTTGTTATGCCCCACGCGGTTCCAGGCCTCATCAAGATTGCAGCGCCAGTCGAGGCCGATGACGTCGCCGCCAGCCTCGGCCACCATCTCCAGGAGGTGCGTTGCGCCATGGGCGAAGTGGATGAGCGGCACGGTCTTCTTGATGCCGGCGATGACGTTCTTCTGGTGAGGCAGCACGAATTCGCGGTAGTCGGCCGGTCCGAGCGCGCCGACCCAGGAGTCGAAGAGCTGGACGACCTGCACGCCGGCGTCGATCTGTGCATCCATGTAGTTAATGATGACAGCGGTGAGGTGCTCCATAAGCTTGTGCCAGGTCTTCGGCTCCGCGAACATCATGGCTTTGGCGTGCTCGTAGTTCCGCGATCCGCCGCCTTCTATCATGTACGAGGCGAGGGTGAAGGGCGCGCCGGAGAAACCGATGAGCGGGACCTTTCCATTCAGCTCCTTCAGCACCATCTTGATGGCGGTCATGAGGTAGTCGATGGACTTTGCCGAGTCGATCGGTTTGAGCTTCGCAACGTCGGCCAGAGTGCGCACGGGATTATGGATCACCGGTCCCTCGCCCTTGGCGAATTCGAGGTCGATGCCCATGGGTTCGAGCGGCAGCAGGATGTCGGCGAAGATGATGGCTGCGTCGATCTCGTAGCGTCGGACAGGCTGGACCGTCACTTCGGCCGCAAGCTCGGGTGTTTTGCACATTTCGAGGAAGGTATATTTTGCGCGGATCTCGCGATACTCCGGCAGATAGCGGCCTGCCTGGCGCATCATCCATACGGGGGTGCAATCAACGGGTTCGCGTCTGCATGCCTTTAAAAACCTGTCTGCTCTTGACATCGATGGTCTCCTCTAGTAGCGGAAAAGTAAGTATACCGTTGCTGCAAAGCCACATAATAGTATTTTATCAGGTAAAACTCAAGGGGTTTTTCGGGAAGTTGTCGGTAGCTTGAATAGGGATCCTTCAAATGGGTGGCCTTAGAGTGTCCCGGGTTGATAAAACGGGGATTGACAATTCGCGAAATTGTCCTGCCACGATGTGCACTTGACAGAGTCGTTTTGCTCGGATATTATACACATAAATGGTGTGTAACTAGGAGAGGTAAACATGATAAGGATAAATACGGTGTTCCCCGAAGCCACGCTGGAAAAACTGGACAGCATAGCGAAAGACGAGAAGAAAAGCAGAAGCATGCTGTTGAGAGAAGCCGCCGAGAAGCTTATTGACGAGCATCAGCGACAGGTGGAAGAAAAACAGAGAAAAGCGCGTATGAACCACGCCCTCGTTGCTCAGGACCGGTTGAGAAAGAAATCAGGAAAATGGAACGGGGTCGCTGAAGTTCGGAAGTGGAGAGAGGCGGCGAAATGAAGCGCTATGTCCTCGATACTTCCGTCGTCATAAAATGGTTCAGCGAACACGGCGAGGACGACCTTGTCAGCGCGCTTGCGCTGAGGCAGGGGATTATCGAGGGGACGCTCGCCGTTGTAGTGCCCGATCTTATTTTTTACGAGCTTGGCAACGCCCTTCGTTTCAACCCTCATTTCAGCGCCGCCGATGTTGCACAGGCCGTACAAAGCGTGAACGATATGGGCTTTGACATCAGACCTGTCGAACCCGCGGTTTTGGAACGAGCTATCGCTTTGGCTTTTAAATTCAACATCACGGTTTATGACGCCTGTTTTCTATCGCTGGCCCAAAGCGAGGGGAAACCGCTCATCACCGCTGATTATAAAATGGCAGGACGGATGAAAGGCTCGAAATACCTTATGAGACTTTCTGAATTTCAACGCTGACTGCGTGTCAGCCGACGGCAGTTTCCGGCGGCGTAGAAGAAAAACATGTCAATAACCACGCAGGATAAAATGGAAGCGGAAAAGAAGCCGAAGGCTTCGCGAAAAGATGATAAAAGGGTACAAGGCAAACGCTACAGAAGATGCCGCTATGTCTGAAGCGTGGCGGTTCCTGGAGGAAGAGGCCGATTCGCTTATCGGGGTGCAAAAGTCAAAAAAATCGTACGAAGGAAGTCAGGCGGCCCTTCCAAAAAGAGGCTGGGGGAAAAGCTCGGCGCGGTTTCTGAAGAGACCATGAAAAATGTGGACCGTGCAATCGCTATAAGCCTCGCTTTGATTGAAGTATAGCTGTATGGGCAAGTGGCTGTGAATTTAATTGTAAATCTGCTTTTGCCCAAAGTTGTGCGAGTCGGCAGGGGAGCTGCGATGAAGAGCGCAGGTGAATGCGAATGTTCCGAGCTGAGAAATAGGGGAAATTAAGAATATTTCGGTGGCTACAAATCGTTGAACTCCTGAAATGCGAGTTCAGCCTGTTTAAGTAGTTTTTTCAGCAGGCCAGGGCCAAGCTCATGATGTTGCGGAACAGACAACGTCCATTGGTATCCCGGCTTGGTTAGCATAACATGCGAACCCTTCTGCCTCATGACGATCCACCCGGAGCTCTGGAACTTTTTAACGGCAACCGCGCCGGAAACAAGTTTAAGCTCGGAGCCCATCAGACGGTTACTTCAACAAGTTGCGACGGCTTGTAAGATACCTTTGCCTCCATGACTTCAAACCATCCTTCTATCGCCTCTTTGATATTTATAAGCGCCTCATCGTATGTCTTTCCTTGTGAAAGACAGCCAGGCAGAGCTGGCACCTCCGCCACATAGTAGCCAGCTTCATCTTTTTCCACGAAGACATGTAATTTCATGTTATAACCTCCTGTTCATTTTGACCAGCTGGAGAATTATACCATGTACAACGACGGATTCAAGAAGTAATATCGATTATGGAAGCGCTGGCTGCGTCGTCTATCGAAAAAATATAGTAGCCCGAGCTTTGCGGGTCTGGGTCATGGGCGGCGGATGAAGCAAAACACAATGAATCAGCATACAGGACATCTGGAAAGGCGGTAGAAAAATGCCGCAGGCGTTATATAAGCCTGCGGCATACGACGTGAAGATGTCGGGTTTCGCTTACACTTAACCCGACCTACAGGCT
>JANPMZ010000143.1:0-1583 GCA_031427195.1 Nitrospirota bacterium | reverse complement strand
GTCAATAGCTAGATGAGCCGGTGAATTAAAAAACCCGTCTCCGGGCTCTACTCCTTTTTTGAACTCAAAAAGACGCTCACCCTTGAGGGAGTAGGCAAAGACCGCATTTGCCGCGACATCGCACACATAGAGCCTGCCGAGTGCGCTATTAACAGCGATCCCGGCAGGCCTTGCAAGCTCTCCGGTATTGCCAAAAGCCGACAGGAGCTCGCCGTTCTGACCAAAGGCATAGATACTTTTTAGCTCCCCATCGGCAACATAGATCGTTCCATCGGCTGCCGCAGCAACTCCAAAGGGCTTTTTCAAAACAGCCCTCCCGCTCGTGCCGAGGAAGGACACCTTTCGCTCTTTTGTGTTGATTGCGACAACGTAGCCAAAACCAGTGTCAGAAATATATATTTTATCGCCATAGGCGGCCACGGCAAAAGGCTTGTTGATGTCGTTTTTCGTCGTCTGGCTGGCGCCTAAGATAGCATCAAGGAAACTAGGTTCATAAAAATCTATCGACCCGCGGTGGCTGCCCAGATAGGCGATCCGCGGCAGCGTCGGCAGCGAAGGCCATGCCAGCAGCTCTTTTTGCGGCGCTTTTGTCGCGCATCCGGAAAAGCAGAGCAGCATTAGAATTATCAGTAAACCATGTTTATGCATTTCCACTCCCCTTTAAACCGATATTAATCGTCCCATAATAGAAAGGACATAACGTACGAATACTTTCCGCCCCCGATAAACGATGGCGCTACGTATAAATTCTGTAGCGTCGGGGTTTATCCCCGACGATCTTTGCTCGCATTATGAATGTGCTCCGCGTCTCGGTGGTGGATTAGGACTTTTTACGAATGCAGCAACACAGGTATCTCTGTGGCCTCTGTAGTTTGCAATTCTAAGGTAAAACTATTACAACGCCGGATTTCATAAATTATCATGCCGGCATTATAAAGTCAAACCTTTTTGGCGCCTCTTGCCGCGCAAACAACCTGCCAAACGCCAAAAAAAAGAGGGGAGTCTCCTCCCCTCTTGAACCTACTTCGTTCGTATCCCCAGCTTACTTAACGTGGCAGCGGAGGCAGAGCTGCGATCCCTGGTTGGTGCTCCTCAGGAAAGGCAGAACGCTCGTATTGTGGGCATCATGGCAGGTTGCACACTCCACCTGGGTGCCACCGACGAGGCGAACATTAGTGTTGGTTGCAACTGAACCGAGCGCGACAAGCCCGGTGGGTCCTTCTGCAGTGGCGGACGTGCCGTAGTTAAAACCGATCGGGTGGTCGTTCGCGAGGCTGGTGCCCATAAGTGCGTTGCCTGCGTTGATCATCTTAGAAACACTAAGGATGGCTGAGTTGTCATCTCCTGGAACGCCGTAGTTCGGAGCATTGACCATGGAATCAATGGCGATGGTGCCGTCATGACAGCTCAAGCAGAGCAGCGAACCAGCACCGGGCTGACCTGGTGTGACATTCATGGTTGACGAGGTGTAGACAGCGAAACTAGTGAGAGTAGACGTGTGGTTCCAAAGCTGACCTAAGTTCTGTGCGGCGCTGTGCGGGGTGTGGCAATAGACGCAGACTTCGTCATATCCCAGGGTCTGG
>JANPMZ010000142.1:0-9447 GCA_031427195.1 Nitrospirota bacterium | reverse complement strand
AAAAGACTACGATAATTATGAACCATCCGAGATCGGTAGACTTTATCTAAACAAGCCGATAATCAATGATCGCACTAAACATATTGCAAATCTTGAATACATTATCGTCCCTGGCAAAAGCAATGATTTATGGCAAGCGTTGTACGAGGAACATGAGTTCGACTTGTGGGTGATAGAAAAAGGACCATTAAAGCATTTTTTGAAACAGAAAAATACGGAAACGAAAATGTATTTATGGTTTTTGAGGGTTTTTGAAATGCCATTTGAAATTATTAAATCTGATGACTTTCGGCCTGGTACAATGGGTAATTTCACAATAACCAATGAGGCAACATTGGAAAAAATACGAGCAGGTTTTAAAAACGGAGAATTCAAACAGGTAGTACCTGAAGATGAATACTTAGCTAGAAGAAATAAAATCGAAGGCATTGTAAGCAAATATATGAAATGACCTCTTTTAAAACCAGGCGATGCGTCTACTATTTTATGCAGTGATTAGGAAGGAGTAGCCATATTCTCAGATGCTTTTTCCGGCAGACGATATTGTTTAGACTGTAAAAGAGTAGAAGCTTTATTTAACACCACCACAGTGACGCGAGCTTGATCGGGAACGGTGTGGCTATCAGCCGATTGCGTAAGCGCGCTAAGTGTTCCCAAAACATCTACAACGGCCAACAACATGTTTTGTTCTTGTGGCTTAAGGGTAGAGGGATTAGCAATAATGATCTCAAGCGCTCGAAGGGGTCGCATAGGGTCAGGCTTGATTAGTTGACTTATTCGGCTTCCACCGTGACATAGCTGTACCCGTTGATCCTACAGAATATATTTCTTCAAATCAGCAACGATGACCTTCAATGAATCTCGACGAACACATAAAAGCAACAGCCGGAGCAGGCCGCGAGATCCATGTGTTTCTCGACCAGTTCTATCAGCAGTATGGCATCGACCACCGGGTGGTGCTGCATCATGAAATGGGGATCACGCTCGCTGTTACGCGGTTCGGCGATGAGGCGCGAGCCATAGCTGAAAGGCATGTTCGCGATGATTGGGCGGGACAGATCCCATCCGGTCCCGACGACACGGAATACTATCAAGAAGCATGGGCATGCAACGCGGGCAAGTTTCGGGCAGCCTATCTGAAGGCGAAAGAACTGGAGCACCTTAGGTAGAGTAGAGAGCTGGTTGTATTGACCAGCCCTCTCTCATCAAACCGTGCATGCGGTTTTCCCGTGCGACTCCGTAGTTGCACCCGTTGCGCAGCGCAATTGACGCAGGATGAGAAGTTTGCAGAACCCGTCGGTTTGTTTGTGTCACTGTCCCACGCTCTTCGCATCCATTACCCCGATGCATCCGTCCACGCGAACAGCTGCAGACATAATTTATTAATCGCTCCGACAGGATGCTGTCGGAGGGGACGGCTATAATGAAGCACGGTCGGATGTTTGTCTGTTTTATCGGAGGAGTTAGTAATGAGTGAACATGATGAAGATTGCTGGTCTCAATTTGCGCATTTGTTAACAAGCTACAACCGTGACTATGATTATCACCAGCATCTTTGGTCCGTAACCGAATCGTTAAAATCATTCCCCAGTTTCAAAAGCGACGCCTTCGATATTTCATGTACGCCAGCGCATACAGCGCCATGGTTCCTTTGGGTCTGGCTAACGAAGAAAGGACGTCCAAAATATGAGGGCGTTTGCGTTTCGATCTATATCCTGAGCGAAAAAGTTGGATTGCAGAAGAATTGCGTTCCCGGTGTTTATTTGGCGCTCCAGTACGGCACTCATGGAATCCATCCACTCTTCATTGAAAAGCAGGGCAAAGCGATACCCGTCACCGCTGTCACTCGGGAAATACAAAGTCGGTCGGAAGGCAAGAAACAGCAGGCTTTGGAGCAATTAACGCTGGTGAAGGCATCGGACGAACGGATAGGCGCGTTTTTCAAACCGCCGATATCAACATACCAAGATCGCGAGGGCAAAGAAGTGTTGTCCCAATGGCGAAATGCTTTTGTTGAGCAAAATCAGTATTTGATGCCTGCCCAATATACCTACGGCATCATAGGGCTAATTCAGTATAAGGCGGGCGGCTCCATCGTACCGGACAGAACTCTGAACGAGCATTTAGCTATATTTCTCCGTGCAATGACAGTCCTTGATGAACAGCACTGAAATACTTCGGGGAAATACTTCGTTGTGTCCCGAGTGTCCTTATTCTTGCCTTGATTGATCGCCAGAATTCTTGCTCCCGACTTTATACCTTCGCATCCATCACCCGATGCAACCTTCCACATCACCAGCCGCAGGAAAAAATATTTATTAATTGCTCCGACAGGATGCTGTCGGATACGCGCTGTTATTGTACAGCCATATCGTCTCATCCAACGGCAGGTTTGTCTTCGGCGCAAGACGGGCGGCCCTGGTTGAATAACGATAATCTTGATTTTCCCAGGAGGACTGACAGGACATCGAAAACAGGTTTGCTGATCACGGCTCTCTTTACGGCGCTGCTAAGTACCACCGGCTGCGGGGTAATGGTACATGGCACAACGCAGGATATAATGGTCAACGCACCCAGCGATGTATGGGTTAAGGCAAACGAGGTAAAGGCTTCCGCCAAGGGTTCAACGGTCATGAAACTTCAAAGGAAGAAAGCGCATACGATAACTGCCGAAAGAGAAGGCTCTTCTGTCGTCCTTTGCGGGGTGGTGACTAAATCAATCTCGGCTCCGATCCTGATCTTCGACATCTTATGGTCTCCCATACTATGGCTTATTCCGGATTTTATTTCTGGCGGTATCTATAATCTTGAACCTGCGGTAGTGACCTGTCCAATGACTGACTTCCCGAGAACGGGAGCGGTTGTTGAAAAAATGCCGGTGGGACAAAGCAGTGGAAACAAGCCAGACCAGAAAAGTGTTATGCAAGAGCCTGCGTCGCAAAGCACAAAGCCTCATGCGGAACCGCAAGCCGATGCGGCGGGTAAGTTGAAGAAA
This sequence comes from Nitrospirota bacterium, assembly GCA_031427195.1. Taxonomy (GTDB): domain Bacteria; phylum Nitrospirota; class UBA9217; order UBA9217; family UBA9217; genus GWC2-56-14. The sequence goes on along the minus strand of JANPMZ010000142.1, from coordinate 6,452 downwards.
CTGAAGGAACTTTACGCCTCAGGCCTGATTACGCAGACTGAATATAATTCAAAGCGCTCCAAAATTATGGAGAGCTTGTGATAGGCCCTATCGAAAGTGAAATGTAAGGCATGACGGTCATATCTATTCTATGTCGGGGAAATGTTTCACGACAGGACCAAATATGATATCGACAGAGCTCATACGCAAGGCAAGGAGCATTATTGATGAAGCGCAAGCGCTTTTGATTGTTGCGGGCGCGGGTATGGGTGTTGATTCCGGCTTGCCTGATTATCGCGGGAGCGCCGGACTGTATCAGTCCTATCCTCCCTTCGCGAGGCTGGGGAACAACTACATCGACATGATGAAGCTCAGCGGCCTGGAGCAGGACCCCTGCCTGGCGTGGGGTTACTGGGGGTACTTGCTGAATCTGTTTCGCACAACGCAGCCCCATGAAGGCTTCCGAATACTTCTGAGTTTTGGAAAAAGAAAGGCAAATAACTACTTTGTGCAAACGACGAATATCGACGGTCAGTTTCAAAAGGCCGGTTTTAGCGCTGAGCGAATCCACGAATGTCACGGAAGCCTTCATCGGCTGCAATGCTTCTGTCCTTGTTCCGATACTGCGTGGTCAAGTGATACTCTTGACCTAACCATCAATCCAAAGACCATGCGGGTCGAAGCTCCGCTGCCCCGCTGTCCGAGATGCGGTTCGCTTGCGCGACCCAACGTGTTCATGTTCGGCGATACAAAATATAACTGGGATATTCCTCAAGGACATGCCGACCGCTACCGCGCATGGCTGGCTGAGAACCATGACCGCACAATGGCTATTATCGAGTGCGGAGCGGGAACCGTGGTTTCCGGATTACGACGACACTGTGAAGAGTTGGCCCGGGAATATCCCCATGCGCACTTGATTCGCATTAACCCTCATGAACCAGAGATACCGAACAAGCAAAATTGTCTTGCCATTCCGCTTGGAGCTTTGCGGGGATTGACGCTGATTTCAAACACCGGGGAGTGATTCCGTTGCATATAAGGGACTTCAAATCCATAGTACTATTTGACAAGCAAATTGAGTTTTTCGACAAACTCATGCCGGTTTTACATGCAGTCAATTGCTATGTTACGAAGTTGGAGGTCTGGTCGGGAGAGGCAGGAAAGGCTGCCGGGAAGCAGCTCAAACGTGCCTTGAAAAAGAAAGCCTGCTTTAAAGCACTGCAGGAACTCTTCGATCAGTATTACGTCTATATCCCGGAGGATTTGTCCAACCAGGTCGATCAATTGTATTTTCGCGGTTTAGAGCTCGCAAATAACCCGCGCGAGCAGGAAGTCAAGTCCTGTCTTGAGCTGTTATTTTGCTTGCGGGACAATATCCGAAAACATATTCAGTCCACCTAATAAGGGTGCGTAAAATGTCAGACATTGTTCCACAGTATCGTGAGCAAGCGGACGAGCTGTTACAAAATATTATAACAAAGCATGACGAGCTGGCATCGCTTCTCGAAGAAGTAAGCGGGAAATGGGGATATGACGACCCGATTTATCGTTTCTATTCCCAGTCCTTCAAAGTGTACCGGCTTCAGGATACAACGCAAAAGATCGTCGCGGCCCTGCGCAGTATCGCACCGGCCGGGACCGTGTTCAATCCATTTTTTGAGGATATTATTCGGGAGGGCGCAAGCGGCAAGGAATTCGACATGGAACACAATAAGGAATGGACGCTGCATACGCGGCCGATCATCGAGGCATTTTTCCATGCCAGATACTTCCTGAATGTGGCCGTCAAGACAGTAAAAGAGCTGGAGACCTCAAAGGAGCTTCATGGTTTCGGCTGGTGGGCGCTGCTTGGCTTATACGATCTGTGGGTTGACTGACAGGCGGATTAAGTTAATCAAAGCACAACCCAACAGCTTGAGCAAAATGACTGCACAGTAAAAAAGAGAGGGCGCTCCCTGAAGTATCGCAATAAAGTGTGCTATACTACTATCAGGCGGCTATGATTCAGGATCTCAACTGTCCGGCATGAACGCTGCAAATTTACCCCTGGCAAGGAACGTGCTCATCAGGATGGCTTGGTGAGTCCCAGATCGAGGAAAAAAGGAGAAGTTCATGGATGCTCTTGAATTGGCGATGAAAATGGAGACCGATGCAATATCGTTTTACACCGAGGCGGCGCGGAAGACCAGATATCCTGCGGGAAAGAAGATGTTCCAGACGATCGCCGAGGATGAGCAACGCCACTTGGAAATGATCTCCCAGGTCATCAAGGGGCTTGGCGTGACCGATAAAGAGGTTAGCCCTCTGGGCAACATAAAGACCGTTTTTGCAGCATTAAAAGATGAAATGATGCAGAAGGTTGAAGCGACAACCGATGAGCTTGAGGCCTTCAAGATTGCCATGAAGATGGAACGGGAGGGAAAGGCCTTCTACGAGAAAACGCTTTCCCAGGTCAAAACGGAAAAAGAGAAAGCTTTGCTTGAACGGCTGATCCGGGAGGAGCAGCAGCACTACGATATCTTCTCGAATACCTATGAGTTCCTCTCCGACACGGGTAACTGGTTCATGTGGGAAGAGCGGGGCATTGTTGAGGGGGGTTGACGGGTCGAAGAAAGCGCAGGCCTGAGCAAACAGGAGAAGGAGGCGAATATGGTCACCACTGTTGCATTAAAAGATAAGATTCTGGAGATGTATCCCGAGATTATGGAGCACCATCTTTCCGCGGCAGTCGATTTCGATGCACCGAAGAACGCTTACCTTGTAACCTTCAGGCGGGACGGAGAAGAACTGAAGACTCTCATCGAAAAAAAGGACGCCGACGATTGCATGAATAATATCAAGTGTGTCTATCTCGGGGTGCAGGTTGCCCAGTTCATCAGGAACTTTGATGAGCGGCTGGTATTCAAAAAGAATAAAGCCGCATAAGCGGGAAGTTCAAGTGAACAATAACGAGTAGAAAGAGATCGGAGTATGGTCTCTTCTTTCTTTTTATGAGTCGCTGCCCTCTTGCTCTTCACCGAAACATCTACTATAATCCTGCTATGGAGCAGAACAATCCCAGATTGCTAAGAAATGTTCTTGTCGTGCTCTTTTCCTGCGTCCTGGTCCTGTCCGGCTGCAGCTACTTCGGGTTCTATACCCGCAAAGCGCATTGGCAAAAGACCTTTGACAGGCTTCCTACCATGTCGGTCCTGAACCGGATTGCGCCCGAGGATTCGCTGGTCCTCGTCGGCCCGCTCATCAGACCCCGTGGGCGGCAGGAGTCGCTGCTGCTCATCGCCACAAGCAGTCAGTATCGACAGGATGAAAAAGTGGCGGTGGTACAACTTAAAGACTCCGCAGACTACTATATGGCTTTTCTCCCCAAGGGGGAGTATATGCTGTATCTTTTCGCCGATCTGAACCGGAATGGAGATTTCGAACGCAATGAGCTGGTAGGACGGTCTTCTGCGAGTGTCAGTCTGCAACGCTCAGAGGACGGAACGATTGTCGACGGGCCTTCCCTTGGGCTGGATTATGAAAAGCCGGGCAGAACCGATTTTCGTGTCAAGGTTAGGGTACGGCCCACCAGCTATCTCTATGCGTCGCTTAACGATGAGTTCTTTGACCCCCGGTTTGGCGCCGAAGGCCTCTATAACCCAACCGCTTTAATCGCTCATACCCAGGGATTTTTCTTCGGTCTCGAGGAGTATGACAGCAGCAAAACCATCGTTCTGTTCGTGCATGGTATTTCCGGCACCCCTCGTAACTGGAAATTCATGGTCGAGGGTCTGGACCGGAGCCGGTTTCAGCCGTTCTTTTTTTATTATCCTTCGGGACTGCCGCTGGACAAGCTCGGCTCCCTGCTTGCGAATGTCATCGAGAACCTCGATGCGGACTCGAAAAGAAACAGACGCAAGATCGTCCTGGCTGCCCACAGCATGGGCGGGCTTGTTGCGCTGTCAGCGATAGACAAGCTCGGTGAAATGGGAGCATCCTCCATACTGGCAATGTATCTGTCTTTCTCCACACCTTATGGTGGCAATGATTCCGCACGGACCGGAGTTGAAAATGCTCCTCTGGTGATCCCGGCATGGCGCGATATTGCGACCGGCAGCGAATTTCTGGGCAACCTGAGCCAGAGACCGTTTCCGAAAGAGCTTCCGTTCAATCTCTTTTTTACCTATCAGGACCAGGCAAGGGTAAAGCTGGGAGAAAGCGGAGACGGGGTGGTCACCCTCAAGAGCCAGCTGCTTCCGTCCCTGCAGTCCGCTGCTACCCGTGTTTACGGATTCAATGAGACCCATGAAGGTTTGTTGACCAGTGAAATGGCGAGGAAAGAATTCATCCGGCTATTGGAAGGTTTTGCGCCCTGAGCGAACAGCGTGGGAAAGACAAAGAGCCCAGAAGGCATTCTTCACGGGCTCACATTTTTATTCTGGCCTTCAATGGTCGGATCAGCAGGAGCTTTTGCACTTGCAGGTTGTCGCCATTTTTCGGGTGACCTTCTTGATCGTCATAGAGGTACCTCCTTTCTTCAAACTCAGGATATCGTGAAGCACCGGGTATTGCTGTTCCGATCAGCTCCTTTTATCCAGTATACCATAAAGGCTGCACCGGTACAGATCTTTTCCGCGGGGGCCGTCGATGAGCTCGGCACGGTACCGGCATCCGCCACGGCAGGCTTCCATGTATTCACAGTTGCAGGATAAATCGGCCAGGCGGATCGGAGCGATCCTGCTCCAGCATGCGGCGAGCCCTTCCTTCACGCTGCCGACGCCGCGTTCGCCGTAGAAGCTACACTTGGCCGCCATGCCGTTTGCCATGACCGCCATCAGGTGCAGGCCGCAGCCGTACCCCGGATCAGAGGCGTGCAGGCCATCACCGTATCCGTACCCCAGGTATTTCCCGCCGACCTCCGGGCTTACGTGCAATGCGGCGTTCTTTTCCAGCCGGCCGGTGATACAGGGCACATCCACAGTCCAGTCCTTGATCCCCATGGCCCTGAACATCGAGTCCAGGGCATCAAAGTCGCCGAGGTTGTTGGTATGGACCATGGTCGCGATCGAGACGTCAAACCCCGCGTCCAGGGCCAGCCTGACCGTCTGCATCGAGCGGCCGAAGGCGCCGACGCCCCGAACCGCGTCATGCGCTTTCTCCAGTCCGTCGATGCTGATCTGGAGCTCATCGACCTTCAGCGCTCGAAGCCGTTCCTTATTGAATGACACGCCGTTGGTGAACAGCACCTTGCGCAGCATGAAATCGGGAAGCATATTGTTGATCTCGTCAAATCCTGAATGAAGCGCAGGCTCTCCGCCGGTGATCATGACGCGGAGCCCCTGCATCCGCTCGAACTCGGTCAGGATGCCGTGGACCAGGGGGACCGGAAGCTCGTTTCTCCGGCTGTCTTCGATATAGCAGTGTCGGCACTGAAGATCGCAGGCGCTCGTGATCTGCAGTTCGAGATAGCGCAGGGAGGGTGTCGGCGCGGGCAGAATGGGCGGGCGGCGCTGCAGGACGCACTCGGTCGTGAGCAGCCCCTCATCAATGCAATAGTCGATAAAGGCCCCGTCACGGCTGGTGCAGCCGTTCTCGTTCGCGCAGTTTTGCAAAAACAGGAACGAATCCTTGTCCAGCTCGTGCAGTTCATCCTTCGCGAGCTGGTAGACCGACGGGGTCTCCAGCCATTTGATGACCGCCCGTTTTGAAAGACAGCACCTCATGGTTGATAGTATAGCACTGCGGCAGCTACAGTGTCCGGTCCCAAAAAAAAAATAGCATTTGATTGGGAAGCTTGTTATACTTTGTTATGAATAGGGGTCCAAAGCTTGACCTGACGCAGGCGGTCTGTTTGCGGCTGTGCTCCTACTACAAGCCCGGCAGGAATGAAGAACTTGCATGCCGGGGATATCTTGTTCTGGAACGGCTCGCGCTGCAAGGAGTTCCGTTGCGTGGCGCAAAGGCGGAGCAGCCCCGGAACAGGATCGGTGAAGAGCGTCTGGTAAGTACGCTCTGCATGGCCTGTCCCTTTCATGAACACGACTGCGACTTTATGGAAAACAACGCATTACCCCCGTGCGGCGGGTTCTTATTGCTGATGCAGCTGATGGGAACGAAGGATATATCGATCGATGACGTGAAATAACCACGTGCCGGAGAAAGTTTCACTACTACAAAGGGCTTATGGAGTGTACGACTATGGATTATTCGATCAAGATCGGCGGCGAAGCAGGGCAGGGCATCCAGACCATCGGCGATACGCTTGCACGGGTCTTCTCGCGCACGGGCTATCATGTCTTCAGCCACCAGGACTATGAGTCGCGCATTCGCGGCGGTCACAACTTCTACCAGATCAGACTGTCCGATGTGCCGGTGTCCGCACCCCGGGAGCAGGTGGATATCATCGTAGCGCTCGACCGGGAAAGCATCGTGCTCCACGAATCGGAGCTCAGGGAGAACGGAAGGATCATCGGCGATCTGGCGACGCTCAA
>JANPMZ010000141.1:0-1604 GCA_031427195.1 Nitrospirota bacterium | reverse complement strand
GGCCAATGTCATGCGCTTCACCCGTCTTATCCGCGAAATGAGCAGCCACTCCCAGTTCATTACGATCACGCACAAAACAGGCACTATGGAGTCGGCCGATGCGCTGTATGGCATCACGATGGACGAACCGGGCTGTTCCCGTGTGGTGTCCGTCAGGCTCCGCGAACCCGTACTGGTATGACCATTCGCGCGATTGCTGCAATCACACGGCACTGATGGCAGCCCCGGCGCATGGTGCAGGCAAGGCAAGATATTAATCGTCTCAAAATAGAAACGACATAATCGAAAATCTCCCCGGCCCCTCTTTTCCAAAGAGGGGTATCCCTCCCTTTGAAAAAGGGAGGTTAGGAGGGATTTTATAAAGAATGGATGTCAATACTATTATGAGACCGTTACTATGATCGGTAAAAAGTTCCTTTTTTTCTCATATGCCCTCCTGTCCCTGCTGCTGGTTCCGCTTCTTTCGCAGGGACAGACAGCCCCTGATGCGATGGAAAACAAATCCGTCGTTGGCCAGCCCGAACCATTCAAACGGTTCAAGTTTCTGTTCGAGCCCGATGCCTATTATACGAACATTGCGCTCATCATTGCACTGACGGAAGCGCCGGTCCCCCACGTGGGGGAAAAAACTGAAGCTGAATTTTACCAAACCCTGCTTTCGGGCGCCGCGGTCCTGCCCCGTTTTATCCTCTTTGAAGCAAGCGTCAATCCCATGCCCTACCTCGGGGTGTATCTGAAAAAGAATGAAAGCGGCTTCTACGACAACGCCCGGCTGGCCGGCAGCTTCAACTGGGTCAAAGCGCTCACGAGCGGATTCGAGGAGCCTTATGCGGTTTCCATGCTGGCGGGTAACGTGATCAGTTTCGACGTCCCCGGCAACAGGGACATCAAGGGGAACGGCTACAGCGGTTATTTGTTCAGTGCGGGCAACTACCACATCAAGGACAACTCTCTGGTCGATGACCGATGGAAAGAAGTTGAATGGAAGATCAAGGGAGATAGGAAGTCTCCGGTCAAAAAACTGAGTTGGAGCTTCCGTATCGGGGCAAAACTGCACGGCAACCCCGACATCACTGATATTTTTTACCTCTCGTTCAGGAGGAGCAGGCTGGATTATCTGGCAAGGGACTCTTCCCTGATGAACAACAGCGGTTTTGAATATACCGTGGATCTCGACCGCAGGACCTTTCATTCCATCAGACACTATTTCTTCGTGGATAAAAAATGGCCTTTGGAGAACCAGAAGATAGCCTTCGCGCTGGCGCTGGGTTTTGTCTGGGAATCGAATGAGAAATACCGTGGTGTGCTGGCGACCTCACAACAGGACAATTTTCAGTTCATCCTGCGTCCGAACATAGAGTTCTGATGTTCAGCGCTTGTCAGCAGGGTCGGCACTGAGGATCTGATCGCGCGTTATGCTTTTCAACGAAACCGTGCTCACCGTGTACTCTCTTGCAGGCCCGCTGGACATTGTTTCATTGCCGCCGTCAAACCGGGCCTGGATTTCCGCAGCGGAAGAGCAGGACAGCGCCCGGACCTCTTCGCCCTCTTTGACCACGGTGATCTGGTCGGGCACTTTCTTTCCCTGGCCCGGGAGTATTTCT
>JANPMZ010000140.1:0-7905 GCA_031427195.1 Nitrospirota bacterium | reverse complement strand
TAAGCCGCAAAGCAGGTCGCCATCAGCGGAGGCACCCAGGATATTATGGTGTGCGGCGCAAGCGCATTGCCGATGGGGCGGCTGCCCAGCAGGACCACCGTCAGGCAGGCAAGGAAGATGCCCTGGCCAAACCGCTTCTCGGTCAAAAACGTCAGGGAGAGGAAAACTGCGATTGACGGACCGAGCATGGCGTAGGTATTATTCTCCGTTCTCGGGCTGAACAGGATCAGGTAGAGCGCGGCCAAAGAATAAACATAGATCGCCGAACGGTTCGCATCGTATCGCCGTCGCACCAAAAAACAGAGCGCCAGCGTCCCGAATGCGGCAACAAGGCGGATTGCCATCTGGACCTGTTCCGTCAGCTCCACGCCCATAAGCCGGAGTGCGCTGAACGGCGACGTCCACCCCTGGACCACCACACCCACGTGCGCTGCCGTGGTTGAGTTATGCAGAAATGCCGTGTACTGCTGCAGAACATACGCGGGGCTCTGCGCTAAAAAAGGCGAGAGTGCAACTGCCGCCATGCCGACCAGCAAGCGCCACGTCATGGGACGATCGATCGCCATGACCAAAAGCACCAGCACGATCGCAAGCGGTTTCATTGCCACGCTGAGCGAAAGCCACAGCACCGCGCGCCACCAGCGGCAGCGCGCCATGTCAGCAACCGCCAGGAGCATAAAGCCGGCCATCATGAGGGTGGCCTGGCCGTTCCTGGCGCAGTCCCACGCCAGGGGGATCGCGACAAGCGTCATCAGCGGAAAGAAGCTTTTGCCCGAGCGCTCCTGCCCAAGCCGGGCAAAGCCGAGCAGGCCCAGCGCGAACACGCCGATGTTCACCAGACGCCAAAGCACCTCGCCCATGGTCTGAGGAATCATCGCAAAGGGCGCGAAGAGAATGGCTGCCTGCGGGAGATAGACAAAGCCCCCCACGCCTGCGCCGTCATACAGGCCTTGACCGGCGAACCAGCTCAAGGCGGCGGTCCGGTAAGCGGGAACGACCGATCGGCTGCTTCCGGCCATGATTATCGCGGCGGTAACGAGAAACAGCGCCAGCCAGCCGAGCCATGCCTTCTTTTCAGCCTGCTTATCGCGTGCCGGCATCTTCCAACTCCCCTGTGTGCGTGCTGATGAATTTCATTACCCAGGCCCTTCGCTCCAGTGCCCCGAACCCTCTGGTGAAGCTACTTCCCTGCCTGCAACTGCGCGATCACATCCTTGATCTGGGCGGCGTCAGGTGCGTTCGGCGCGAGCTCAAGGAATATCTTGAACTCTTTGACGGCTTCCTTCCGGTCATTGAGATCAAACGCGAGCACGACCCCGAGGTTCCGGTGGGCATTCAAGTGATTGGGCGCTATCTTGATCGCCTTGCGGAACTCCGCAACCGCCGCCTCGGGCTTGCCGATGCCGCGCATACAGGTGCCCATATCGACCCTGACGTCTACGTTCTTCGGGTCCAGGACAAGGGCCTTCTGATAGGCGTCAATGGCCTCGCTGAACTGCTGCGTATCCATCAGCGCGTTGCCCAGGGCGGTCCATCCGTCCGCTTTGCCTGGGTTCATCTTGGCCAGCGACCGCAGGTTGTCGATCTGCTGGGGCGAGACCATGACCTGCGGGGGGGCGACCACCTGATTATTAGACGCTTCCTTCTGCTTGCACCCAACTGCACCGAACACCATCACCAGTACTGCACACAATAGTATTCTCATATTTCCTCCCCGAAAATTATTGATTTCTTTGAGAGCATTGCTTTCCAACATAACAGAGGCTGTCTCTTGCACTCTGAACAAAGAACCTCTGCCTCCGTCCGAGACCGCATTTGCAGCATCCGCCTACCCCGCTTACGCCTTGATGAACGAACAGCAGTAATCGGACAGTTTCCCGACCTTCATCGTGAACTTTGCGTTGGCGGCCACCTCGAAGGACTCACCGCCCCTGACCGGCTTCCAGTCCTTGGCCCCGGGCAGCAGCACGTCGAGCTCGCCCGCCATGATCTCCATGATCTCGCGGTCGCCGGTGCTGAACTCGTACTCCCCAGGCAGCATAACGCCGAGGGTCTTCTTCGTTCCGTCAGGAAACAGCACGGTCCTGCTCACGACCTTGCCGTCGAAGTAGACATTGGCTTCACGCACCACGGTTACATTCTTAAATTCAGACATTGAATCCTCCCTGCTCCAAACATGCCGCAATTAGTATTGTGCAGTTGCCCCTCATTCCGCAATTACCGGGTTAGATGCCTATACTTGATCCGGTGCGGCTGGTCAGCCTCGGCGCCGAGCCGCTTCTTTCGGTCTTCTTCATACTCTGAATAATTGCCGTCAAAGAAGACCACTTTGCTGTCGCCTTCGAACGCGAGAATGTGCGTCGCGATCCTGTCCAGGAACCAGCGGTCGTGGCTGATGACCACGGCGCAGCCCGCGAAGTTCTCGAGCCCTTCTTCGAGCGCCCGCATGGTGTTCACATCGATGTCGTTCGTGGGCTCGTCGAGCAGCAGCACGTTCGCCTCTTCCTTCAGGATCCGCGCGAGGTGCACCCGGTTCCGCTCTCCGCCCGACAGCACGCCGACCTTCTTCTGCTGGTCCGTGCCGCCGAAGTTGAAGCGCGAAACGTAAGCGCGGGAGTTCATCAGAAGCTTGCCGAGCTGGACCTGTTCCTGGCCGCCGGTGATCGCCTCCCAAATGGTCTTGTTCGGGTCGAGCACGTCGCGGCTCTGGTCCACATACCCGAGCTTCACGGTCTCGCCGACCCTGATCGTACCCTTGTCCGGCTTGTCCTGGCCCGTGATCATGCGGAAGAGCGTGGTCTTGCCCGCGCCGTTGGGCCCAATGACCCCCACAATGCCGCCCGGCGGGAGCATGAAGCTCATGCCTTCGACGAGGATGTTGTCGCCGTAGGCCTTGGTCACGTTGTCGGCCTCGATCACCACCTTGCCGAGCCGCGGTCCCGGCGGGATATAGATCTCCAGTTCCTTGCCGCGCGCCTCGGTCTGCTGGCGGAGCAGCTCTTCGTAGGAGCTGATGCGCGCCTTGGATTTCGCATGCCTGCCCTTGGGCGACATCCTGATCCACTCGAGTTCGCGCGCAAGCGTCCTCTGGCGATCGCTTTCGGTCTTCTCCTCCAGCTTCAGCCGATTGCCCTTCTGCTCTAACCAGGAAGTGTAGTTTCCCTTCCAGGGAATGCCCTGGCCGCGGTCAAGCTCCAGGATCCAGCCCGCGACATTATCGAGGAAGTAGCGGTCATGGGTCACGGCAATGACCGTGCCCTCGTATCGCTGGAGGTGGTGTTCGAGCCAGGCAACGGACTCCGCATCGAGATGGTTCGTGGGCTCGTCGAGCAACAGGATGTCGGGCTGCTGAAGCAGCAGGCGGCAGAGCGCCACGCGGCGTTTCTCGCCGCCGGACAGGACCTTCACCACCGTGTCGCCCGGCGGGCAGCGCAGCGCATCCATGGCCATCTCAAGCCTGCTGTCGAGCTCCCAGGCGTTCAGATGGTCGAGCTTCTCCTGCACCGTGCCCTGGCGCTCGATGAGCTTGTTCATCTCAGCGTCGGACATCGGGTTGGCGAAGCTCTCATTGATCTTGTTATACTCGGCAAGCAGGTCCACGGTCTCCTGCACGCCTTCTTCAACAACCTGGCGGACGGTCTTCTGCTCGTCGAGCTTGGGCTCCTGCTCGAGAAAACCCACGCTATACCCTGCGGAGAGTATTGCCTCGCCGACAAATTCCTTATCCGTGCCTGCCATGATCCGGAGAAGCGAACTCTTGCCCGAGCCGTTCAGACCGAGCACGCCGATCTTGGCGCCGTAGAAATAGGACAAATAAATGTCCTTCAGTACCGGTTTTTTGTCGTGGAGCTTGCCCACGCCCACCATGGAATAGATGATCTTGTTCGGTTCTGCCATAGAATGCTCTTGCGACCTCCTGAAAAAATATAGGCTCTTTTGTACACTGTAGTGAGGTAATGTGTCAACTGCTATTTCTGGAACGACCTCTCCCTCTGTGCCTCGGGTTCAGCAGGCAACTGCCTGCTCGGTTGCTGCCCCTGTTCAGGTCGAGCCCTGTCCGGCGGTGCAGCCGAAACAGTGGTCGTCCACGGTAATAGCGCGTTGAACGAGGGCGGAAAGATCGAAGTCCCGGATATGGGCCGGTGCGCCGGAGGACAGGGTAAGGCCAAGAACCTGGTTGAAATCACAGTCGTACAGCTTGCCATCCCACCCGACGCTCACAAGGTGCCTGCACATGATAGTGTCGAGGGTCGCCGGATTGAACGCGCAGGCAAGTTTGTCCACGTATTTATCAAGATTCCGCGTTCTCACGAGAAACTCCCTGAACCTTCCGATGGGCATGTTCGCGAACGTAAAAAGCTGCGTAAAAAAGATGCCGAATTGCGAGTCCAGCTCCTTCCGGTACTCCCGCTCAAGAACGGCCTGGTCCGGAGCGAGGAACGCGCCCGGCGGATTGTATACCAGGTTCAGGACGCGGCCCCCGGAGCTTCCGTATCCGAGGCTGTTCAGCTTCCGGAGCGCAGCTATGCATTTATTGAATGTCCCATCGCCCCGGACCCGGTTCACGGTGTCTTCCCGGTAATAAGGGAGGGAGGCGACCAGTTCAACGCCCTGGTCCCGGTAGAACTCCGGGAGGTCCTCCATGCCGTCCTCGAAAAAGACCGCAAGGTTCGTTCGCGCGATCACCCGCTTTCCGGCTGCGCGCGCCTGCCCGACGAAATGCCGGAAGTGCGAATGCAACTCCGGAGCGCCGCCGGTGATATCGAGCGTGCTGATGCCGTCGACCGCAAGCGCGGCAAGGACTGCATCCATGGTCTCACGGTCCATTGTTTCCTTACGCGACGGACCTGCCTCGATGTGGCAGTGCTTGCAGGCAAGATTGCAGCGGTATCCGATGTTCACCTGGAGCGTCGAAACATCGCTCGCCCTGAGCGGCTCCTGGTGTGCGGACAGGACCTTTGTATGGAATTTGGAATTCTTCATGGGTGTCCATCATAACACGAACCGGGGATGCCGAACAACCTCTTTGTAAAAACTGCCTGTCCCTCTCAAAAAATTATGAGGTTTTCTTTTCTCCGGGCAATCCCAGTCACTGGAGACCGGTGCCGATGCTGACAACCGGCTCTTTTAATCTTTCAATCTCTTGACATGCCGCGGAATGGTGATAGAATGTTGCCCTGACATCCTTGATGCACTTTTTCCCGAGTGCAGTCTCTGATGATGGCCTGTTGCTGGTGCGAACAGCGCTCTGACCAGGTATACAACGTCGAATTGAGAGGTAGCCGCATGGAAACCCCCACGTTGGTGCTTCCTGATGATGAACACAACCGGACGCTCAGACAAAATGTTCATCCAGGCGGCTGGAAAAACCCGGAACCTGCTTCCCGTTACAACCTGGTCGTGATCGGCGCGGGCACTGCGGGATTGGTCGCGGCAGCAGGAGCGGCGGGGCTCGGTGCGAAAGTGGCCCTCATCGAACGCCACCTCATGGGCGGTGACTGCCTGAACGTGGGATGCGTTCCCTCCAAGGGCATCATCCGTGCAAGCCGTGCCGCCCATGACGTAAAAGCCGCCGGCGAGTTCGGCATATCCTGTAACGGGAGCATGACCATCGACTTCGGCAAGGCCATGGAACGTATGCGCCGCATCCGGGCAGGCATCAGTTTTCATGATTCCTTTGAACGGTTCAGCAAAGAGCTCGGCATTGATGTCTATCTCGGCAGCGGGCGGTTCTCCGGGCCGGACAGCATCGACGTGGAAGGGAAGCGCCTTCGGTTCGCGAAGGCCGCGATCTGCACCGGAGCGCGGGCGGCCACCCCGCCCATTCCCGGCATCGAGGAAACCGGCTACCTCACCAATGAGAACATATTCTGGCTGACCGAGCTACCGAAGCGACTGCTGGTTATCGGCGGCGGTCCCATCGGCTGTGAACTGTCCCAGGCCTTCGCTCGCATGGGAAGCGCGGTGACGATCATCGAGACCACGGGCCATCTGCTCAGCCGGGAGGACGCGGACGCTGCGGAGATAGTCCAGCAATCCATGCTGCGTGACGGCGTGCAACTCGCCCTGAACGTCAAGATCCTGAAGACCGTAAAACGGGGCGCCGACAAGGTCATTACCATCGAGCAAAATGGAAAGCCTGTTGATCTGGCGGGCGACGAGCTCCTGGTCGCGGTAGGCCGCGCACCGAACGTGAACGGGCTGAACCTTGAAGCAGCAGGCATCGCGTACGATCCCCGGATGGGAGTCCAGGTGAACGAGATGCTCCAGACCTCAAATCCGCGCGTGTACGCGGCCGGGGACATCTGCTTTCCCTATAAGTTCACGCACACGGCCGACGCGCTTGCGCGCATCGTGATCGCGAACGCTTTATTCAAGTCACGACAGAAGACCTCGTCGCTCGTCATTCCGTGGTGTACCTACACCGATCCCGAAGTGGCCCACGTTGGTATGTATGAAAAAGATGCCCGCGAGAAAGGGATCGATGTCCTTACGCTTACCGTGCCGCTCTCGAATGTGGACCGGGCGCTTCTGGACGGTGAGGCCGAAGGGTTTGCCCGGGTGCATTTGAAGAAAGGCACCGACAATATCCTCGGCGCTACCATTGTAGCCCGACACGCCGGTGAGATGATCAATGAGTTGTCCCTCGCCATGACGGCCGGCGTAGGCCTCTCATTAATCGGGAAAACGATCCATCCCTATCCGACCCAGGCAGAGGCGATCAAGCGTCTCGCTGATCTCTATAACCGGACGAGGTTGACGCCCTTCGTCAAGAAGCTGTTTACCGCCTGGTTGAAATGGCAGCGAAGATGATCAGACGTTGGGAGGAAGCGCCATGAATAAAAAGAAGCTCGCCATCGCAGGTATCGTTGCCGTGCTCATCGCCCTGTTCTTCTTCTTCGACCTGGGACGATACCTTACCCTCGAAGCGCTCAAGGCCAACCGTGACGCATTGAGGGTGTACTACGCAGAGCATTGGTTCCTCATGGCGGGAGGATTCATCCTCCTCTACATCGTCCAGACCGCGCTCTCCCTTCCGGGCGCGGCGATCCTGTCGCTCGCCGGAGGGGCCATTTTCGGCGTCCTCCCGGGGACCTTCTATGTCAACCTTGGCGCCACAACCGGGGCGACGCTCGCGTTCCTCGTGACCCGGTATCTGTTCCGCGACGCCGTGCTGAAGAAGTTCGGGCCGAACCTCGAAAAAATGAACAGCGAACTGGAACAACGCGGATTCAGTTATTTATTGTTCCTTCGGCTGGTGCCGGTCTTTCCCTTCTTCCTGATAAACCTGGGCGCCGGTCTGACCAGAATGCCCTTGCGGACCTTTTTTCTCGGCACCATGGTCGGCATCATCCCCGGCAGCTTCGTATTCTGCAACGCCGGAGCCAGCCTTGCCTCGATCACCAGCATGAGCGAGGTCGCTTCCCCCCGAGTGCTTGGCTCTTTCGCGCTCCTCGGACTATTCGCCCTTGTGCCGGTGCTGTATCAGAAGCTCAGGAAAAAATGATCACTGCTCTCTAAAGGGCAAAGAGCCTGGACAGCAGGTTCTCGCAAATCGATGTGAGGATTTATTGCAAAGCGGAATATGAACACGTCTGAAAAAGCGGTGACTTTCCCTCGTTAGAACAACTCAAAGCGCCCGTGGCGGTTTCTCGGAGCTTTTTACCGCCATCCCGGAGGAGGCGGGAAAGGCCGCCACCACGGATCATACCAGCCATAAGGATAGGGGTACGAGTAGTAATAAGGATAGGCCGGCATCATAGAGTAATCTCTTTGCTCTTCCCAGAGATAAATCTGCTTGATCTCGAAGACCGGATAGGTGTACTCCATCTCGTCGATCTTGCCCTGCCGGTTCTCCATGAAGATGCCGGCAAGAGTTATTTCCCTGCCCTTTTTATAGATAAG
>JANPMZ010000139.1:0-17371 GCA_031427195.1 Nitrospirota bacterium | reverse complement strand
GCTCTATCCCATACGTGCATAAATGGCTGTGCCTCTGACGATTTAAATTTCCTCCTGACCGAAAATCTGTTGTCTCTCTCTTTCCTCTGTGATACACTTCAAACCGTTAACGATCGTTGTTAAGGAGGTGGTATGTTCTGTCCCCATTGCGGCAAAGAGGTATCTGAAGATCAGACGTTCTGTCAGCACTGCGGATTGCGGATTGCCGAGGCCGTTCGTGCTCCTCTTGCAGAGATGCGTGAGAAGACCCCCTGGGAGGACCGGGAACAGCAGGGTTTCTTCGGTGGGTTGTTTAAAACGCTGAAACAGGTGCTATTCTCGCCTGGTGATTTTTTTAAAAAAATGCCCGTGACCGGCGGCCTCACCGATCCGCTGCTCTATGGCCTGATCCTCGGCATGACCGGCGCCCTGTTCTCCTATTTTTGGCAGATTACTCTTCACGGAGTCATGCGGAATTTCATGACGCCGCAGATGCTGGCAGTATCGGAGTATTCCCCGTTTCAGGGCGTCGGCCTTGCGCTGCTTGCGGTATGCATCCCATTTCTCATCATCCTGTGGCTGTTCATTCTGGCAGGCATGCTGCATCTGTGTCTGCTGATGGTGCAGGGCGCCAAGTCAGGCTTTGAGGCGACCTTTCGCGTCGTGGCCTACAGCGAATCTCCTTATCTTTTTCTGGTCCTTCCGTTCTGCGGCGGATTGCTGGCATGGATATGGTCTTTGGTGATCATTCTCATCGGCCTTCAGCGAGCACACGAGACTACGGGCGGCAAGGCGGCATTCGCTGTGTTTCTGCCGCTCCTTCTCTGCTGCGGGCTTGTTATTGCCATGGCTGTTGTGTTCATGGGAGCCATGGCCGCCTCCTTCGGTTCGATGATGACTCCATGAACGGTTGCCGCAGGGAGGGTGAGCCGTGAACATATGGTTCAAGGAACGGCAGCCTCATGATATTGAATTCGGGATCATTTACGGAGGTATCGGTGTTCTGATCCTGACAGCCCTGCGGTTCATGCCTGTCGCGCAGTTGTTGCCTGGCTGTGTGTTCAAGGGACTCACCTCTTTTCCCTGTCCGACCTGTGGATCAACGCGGGCAGTGCTGCTCCTGGTTCACGGCGAAGTGGGCGCCTCCCTGAGTATGAACCCGCTCGTATCGCTCTGCTCTATGGGCGCCTGCCTTGTTTTTCCTTACGGCCTCCTTGCATACCTCCTGCGTCTGCCACGGCCTTCCGTGGAACTATCGGTGCACGAACACGTTGTCGCACGGGTTGCGGTCGTAGTGCTCGCGCTAATGAACTGGTCCTATCTCCTCTCTGCCCGGTGACCGGAAACTTCGGACATATCAGGATAATTAATAATATGTTTACATTTAAAAGGCAGTATGTTATTATCCGCGGTCTCTAATATTGCTAAATATTTTCGTCAGTTAGGGTTGGCGCTGCGTGGCGGGAATAGGGTGTTTTTGGAGGAAACCAGGGCAGTAAGCACTGTCAGACTATCATGATAAGCACGAATATCCGCAATTTCTGCATCATCGCACATATCGACCACGGCAAATCGACCCTTGCCGACCGCATCCTTGAATTTACCGGAGCACTTTCAGACAGGGAAATGTCAGCCGCGGGCAGCAACCAGGTTCTCGATGATATGGATCTGGAACGCGAACGGGGCATCACCATCAAGGCCCATGCGGTGCGCCTTCAATACAAGGCGTCTGACGGGAAGGATTATATCCTGAACCTGATCGACACGCCCGGGCACGTGGATTTTACCTACGAGGTGTCGCGAAGCATGGCCGCCTGCGAGGGCGCCCTGCTCGTGGTTGATGCTTCGCAGGGCGTGGAGGCGCAGACCCTTGCCAACGCGTACCTCGCTATCGACCACAATCTCGAGATAATCCCGGTGATCAACAAGATCGATCTGCCGAGCGCAAATGTCGAAGAGGCGAAACATCAGATCGAGGAAGTGATCGGCCTTGATGCTTCCATGGCCATCCCGGCAAGCGCCAAGGAGGGGATCGGCATCCACGAGATCCTCGAATCAGTGGTGAAGCATGTTCCCGCGCCCGCAGGGAAGGCTGACGCGCCGCTCCGGGCGCTCCTGTTCGATTCCTGGTATGACATATACCAGGGCGTGGTGATCCTCGTTCGGGTGGTGGACGGGACCGTGCGGCCGAAGCAGAAGATCAAGCTGTACTCGAACTCCGCAGTATATGAAGTGCAGTCTGTTGGGGTCTTCACCCCCAAGATGCAGCCGATAGCGGAATTATCGCAGGGCGAGGTGGGGTGTATCATCGCCGGCATTAAACGGGTTTCCGATGCCAAGATAGGCGATACCGTCATGGATGCTGATTATCCCTCCGGCTTGCCGTTACCCGGGTACAAAGACGTGAAGCCCATGGTCTTCGCGGGCATTTATCCGGTGGACAGCGACGGTTACGCGGACCTGCGGGACGCTCTGGAAAAACTCCGGCTGAACGACTCGTCGTTCACCTATGAACCTGAAACGTCGCTTGCCCTCGGGTTCGGTTTCCGGTGCGGCTTCCTGGGCCTGCTGCATATGGACATCATCAGGGAGCGGCTCGAACGCGAGTTCAAGCTCGACCTTATCCCCACGGCGCCGACCGTGGTCTATCGGGTGACGAAGAACGACGGCCAGGTCGTGATGGTGGACAACCCGGCAAAGTTTCCGCATGTTCAGGAAATCCGGCAGATCGAAGAACCGATGATCATTGCCTCGCTCATCACGCCGGAGCAGTATGTGGGGTCGCTCATTGCGTTGTGCCAGGAGCGGCGGGGTGTCCAGCGGGATATCACCTATATCACCAAGGACCGCGTACGCATCAGCTACGATCTTCCGCTGAACGAGATCGTGATGGATTTCTATGATCGGCTCAAATCCCTGACCAAGGGATATGCCTCGATGGATTATGAGCTGTCGGGCTATCTCGCTTCCGATCTCGTCAAACTCGACATGCTGATGAATGGCGAACCGGTCGACGCCCTGTCGCTCATTACGCATCGGGATAAGGCCGCAATCCGCGGCAGGCAGCTGGCTGAGAAGCTCAAGGAAGTGATCCCGCGCCAGCTCTACGAGGTGATCATCCAGGCCACGATCGGGGTGAAGATCATTGCGCGCGAAACGGTGAGGGCGCTCCGCAAGGACGTGACCGCCAAATGCTACGGCGGCGACATCTCGCGGAAACGCAAGCTGCTTGAGAAACAGAAGGAAGGCAAGAAGCGCATGAAGCAGGTCGGCAGTGTGGAGCTTCCCCAGGAAGCGTTCCTTGCCGTTCTGAAGGTGGGAGACTAACGCACATCGTCAGCAGGATGAAAATCCCGTATTGCCGGTGTGGTGGTATTACCGTAGGGTATCTTTGGAGGCTGCATGGCGGAAGCACAGCAGGAAAAGATCAAGAAAAAGTCCTTTTATAAAGAGTGGGTCGAACCGTTCCTTATTGCCGCGATCGTGGCTCTGTTCATCAGGCAATTTGCAGTTGAAGCCTTTAAGATACCGTCGGGGTCCATGATCCCGACGCTTACCATCGGCGATCACCTGCTGGTGAACAAGTTCGTCTATGGCCCTCGTATTCCGTTTACGGACACCAGGATCTTTACCGGGAAGGAGCCGAAACGGGGAGAGATCATTGTTTTTCGATTCCCGAAAGACGAAGGCAAAAATTTCATCAAACGGGTCGTCGGCCTGCCGGGCGACAAGATCGAGATCAGGAAGGGAAAACTGTTCATCAATGATGAACCGGTAGCGGTCACCGCGCTCGGAGCCTATGGCGGAGATGATCAACGGTCGGGATACGATAAGCCCATGCTTTTTGATGAGCAACTGGGTCCCGTCAAACACCATGTCCTGTATTTGCATGACCAGTCAGAGACAAATTACGGACCAGTGCTGGTGCCGAAAGATTCGGTGTTCGTCATGGGCGACAACCGCGATAACAGTCAGGACAGCCGGGTATGGGGCTTTGTAAAGCAGAACAAGATCCTCGGCAGGGCGCTCATCATCTACTGGTCATGGGATGGAGAACAGGGCCGCTGGGTTCGCTGGGAGCGGCTCGGGAACCTGATCCGGTAAAGAAAGAGGGGACTTCGTATGGCTCTGCTTGCTAAGGAAAACGGTATGATCAGCTTCAAGGCGATGTTCTGGCTTGTGCTCTTGTTCGTTGTTGTTCACGTTCTTATCAAGGTCGTGCCCATGTGGATGGATTATACGAATATGAAGGACGCCATGCAGGGCAGAGTGAACATGGGGCAGATAACGAGCAGTGACGAGGAAATAAAAAGGTTGCTAAAAAAAGTAGCTGTTGAACAGGCTCTTCCGCTTACGGAGGAAAGTTTTATCATCGAACGGGAACCGAACTCGAACAAAATAGTACGCATCAGCACCAATGGCGGATGGGATGTCGAGATGCACTTTTTATGGGGCGCCTATATCAGGACGTTCCACTTTGAGCCGGTAACGAAATAAGGGCGGGCATCTTCCCGGTTGACCTGCGGGGCACGTGTCCGTTGTTTGACAAATGGAGCACTCTCGCGTACTATAACCAGCTGAACGGGGTGAAATGCAGTGATTCGCAGTATGACAGGATATGGGCGGAAGGAAGCAAGTGGAGAAGCCGGCCATTTCACCATCGAGATCCGCTCGGTCAATAACCGCTATATCGACGTGCAGGTGAAAGTGCCGCGCGGGTTGTCCCTGTTGGAGCTGCGCGTAAAAAAAGCCGTACAGGAACGGTGTTCCCGGGGCCGCTTCGATGTTTTGGTCACGCGGAGCAACGACCGCGAGAAGGCCACGCGGCTTGTGGTCGATGACGTCCTGGCCGCCCAGTATGTGGGGATACTCAGGGACCTGAAAACGCGATACGGACTCGCCGGAGAGGTTGATCTGGCGCTGGTGGCGGGCATACAGAACATCATCACCATGACCGAGGTTAGTGAGGACCTGGAGGCCATAGGGGTTTTGCTGGCCGGTGGGCTCGCTGCGGCACTGGATGAGCTTGACCGTATGCGGCAGGATGAAGGTGCGGCATTGGTGCGCGATATTACCGGACGGATCAACGCGATCGAGGCGATGGTCCGTGCGATCGCTGCCCAGTCACCGCTTACGGTGGAAAAAGCGCGGAAGCGAATGGCCGACACACTGGCAAAGCTGCTGCAGGAACAGCCGGACCCGGTCAGGCTGGCCCAGGAGATCGCCATTCTGGCCGAACGTACCGATGTCACCGAGGAGCTCACGCGTCTGGACAGCCATCTGGCTCAGTTCAGGGCAATGCTGACCGACACGCAGGAAGAGGCGGTGGGAAGAAAACTCGATTTTCTTCTTCAGGAAATGGGCAGGGAAGTGAACACCATCGCCTCAAAGTGCCAGGATGCCGCCATATCGCTTGACGTGGTGCAGAGCAAGGCAGAGCTGGAAAAGATTCGGGAGCAGGTCCAGAATATCGAGTAGGGCCGTCAGCCAGCCGGAACGGTAAGTAATGGCACCTCTGGCAGGAGAGGGGGAGCGCGGTCATGCTGAACAACATTGTAAATATCGGTTACGGCAACATGGTTATGGCAACAAAGGTCGTGGCCGTGCTGTCGCCGGACTCCGCTCCCATGCGCAGGCTCAAGGACGAGGCCAAGGAGCGGAAGATGCTGATCGATGCCACCCAGGGAAGAAAAACAAGGGCCATTATCATCACCGACAGCGACCATATCATCCTTTCCGCGGTCCAGGTGGAGACGCTTATGCTGAGGTTTTCCAGCCGGGGGAACGAATGAAGAGAACGGAAGGACTGGTCTTTGTGGTGTCTGCACCGTCCGGGGCCGGAAAAACGACCCTGTGCCGCGCCATCACGGACTCTCTGGAGAACCTGACCCATTCGATTTCGTACACCACGAGGAAACCGCGGTCGGGAGAGATCGACGGGCGGGATTATTACTTCGTGTCCGAAGAGCGCTTCCGCAGCATGATCGATGCCGGCGATTTTGCCGAATGGGCGCAGGTACACTCTAACCTCTACGGCACGTCACGGCGCGTGCTCGATGATATGGTGACCCGGGGGATCGATGTGATCCTCGACATCGACACCCAGGGGGCCAAACAGATAAAAACACGGGTCGAGAAGGCGGTGTTCCTCTTCATCATGCCGCCTTCCCTCGAGATCCTTGAAGAGCGCCTGCGGAACCGCAAGTCCGACGATGAAACAGAGATACGGAAGCGGATGCAGCGGGCGCTCGATGAGATCCGCGACTACGCGATGTACGATTATATCATTGAGAACCGCGATTTCGACCGGGCGCTGTCGGAGCTCCGATCGGTCATTGTTGCCGAACGCTGCCGGACGCATCTGGTCGATCAATCGTGGATAGAAGGAATGCTGAGAACGTCAGAATAGAAAAACATACCAGGAGGTGCAAAGATGCAACAGCCAGCAGAAGACATTATTTCCATGCCGATCGAATTGACCGACAGAATATCGGACACCAAGTTCCGCCTTGTCCATATCGCGGCGCAACGGGTCCGCCAACTGTCCGCCGGGGCGCCGTTGCATGTTTCAACCAGGTCCATCAAGGACACGACGATATCTCTGGAAGAGGCTTTGGCAGGAAAGTTCAAAGTAATCGTCGGCGAAGATGCCATGAAAGCAAAGGAAGAATACCGGAAACGCGAAGAACGCGCGCGGCAGGAAGAGCAGCTGTCCGCCAAGGAAGAAGAGATCCGTAAGGAGCTCTCCGCATACTTGTCGGAAAACCAGAGTGAGGCTGTTGTTGAAGAGGATGTAGTGAGCGCCGATATCGGCGATGACGTGGTCGAAGAAGAATCCGGAGAAGCTGAAGAATCTGAAGCATAGCGCAACGCTGAGGAGATAACGCGAGATGATGTCCGGTAAGCGGATCCTGCTCGGGGTGACCGGCAGTATCGCAGCCTATAAGGCCGTTGAGGTCCTGCGGAGGTTGCAGGAGCAGGGCGCTGAGGTCCGCGTCGTTATGACGCGCAATGCCTGCCGTTTTGTGTCGAAGCTGACCTTCGAGGCACTCAGCGGATTCCCGGTGCTGTCCGATGAATATGACTCTCAGGAGCGCGGGCCCATCGGGCATATCGACGTGACCAGCGGCCTCGACCTTGCGCTCATTGCCCCGGCAACGGCGAATAGTATCGGTAAGCTCGCCGCAGGCATCGCCGACGACGTTTTGACCTCGGCACTTATGGCCCTTGACTGCCCGCTCATAATCGCACCGGCTATGAACGACCGGATGTATCGGAATGCCGTGCTCCGGAGGAACGTGGCGTCGCTTCGCGAGCTCGGCGTACGCTTCATCGAGCCGGACGAAGGCAAGCTTGCCTGCGGCACGACAGGGCAGGGACGCCTTGCAGAGACGGGCAGGATCATCGATGCGGTCTCCGCTTCTTTTTTGCCCCCTGATTTTGCAGGGGTGACCGTTCTCGTAACCGCAGGGCCGACACGGGAACCGATTGATGCTGTTCGGTTCATCAGTAATCCCTCAACCGGGAAAATGGGATATGCCCTGGCCTGCGTTGCCCGCGACCGGGGGGCGAAGGTAGTTCTTATTTCCGGCCCTGTTGCGCTGACGCCGCCGACGGGTGTCACTTTCATTCCGGTCATCACTGCGGCTGAAATGCACCGGGCGGTCATGGAGCAGATCGGCGAAGCACAGGTTGTGGTCATGGCAGCTGCGGTCTCCGATTTCAGGCCCGCTGCTGTCTCGGACCGCAAGATAAAAAAAGAGGCGGCGCCTGCGACGCTGGCGCTTGAGCGCACCACCGATATTCTGCAGCAGCTGGGCGACATGCCGCGGAAGCGCTTGCTTGTCGGTTTTGCCGCGGAAACGGACAATGTTCTCGAGAATGCATCCAGGAAACTGCATGCAAAGAATCTGGATATGATCGTGGCCAATGACCTTTTGACCACTGGTGCGGGTTTCGGTTCAGATACCAACGTCGTGACCATCATTGAGCGGACCGGAACGACAACGCAACTTCCCTTGATGGACAAAGCTGAAGTGGCCGCCCGTGTGCTGGACAAAGTCTTGGAACTCAAAGCAAAATAAGGGAATTTACCTTGACTTTGTACCTCGGTATTTGATACACTTTCGCCTATCAGTTTGATATGAAAAGATAATTCTTATGGAAAAAGGAACCTCCGAAATAGCGAAGTTGACGGAGCGTATTTCGAAAGACCCAAAATCGAAACTCTTCGTGCCGCTTGCCGAAGAGTATAAGAAAATCGGGGAAATCGAGATGGCGATAGCTGTGCTTACGGAGGGGCTTAAGAACAACCCCGGCTATGTAACGGCGAAGTCCTTTCTCGGAAGGCTTTTGCTGGACAAGGGTAATTTGTCGGAGGCGCAGAAGGAGTTTGAGGAAGTAATCAAGGCGATCCCGGATAATGTGCTGGCCCAGCGAAAATTGGGAGATATTCATGCGTTGCAGGGCAGGGCACAGGAGGCGCTGGTTTTTTTCAAGGCAGTGCTCACGGTAAACCCCAAGGACCCCGAACTCAAGGCGTTGGTCGCAGATATTGAGGCTGGCCGCGATGTCCGGGGAAAGATCGTTGGTCCGAAATACCAGTCCGCAGTTGGTCAAGTGGCAGCGGCTGTGCCTACGCCGTTAAATCCACAGGCCGCACCGCTCCCGCCAGTCAAACCGCCGGCAGTTTCTGTTGTCCCGCCAAGGCCGCAGGCGGCTCCTGTCAGCATTTCGCCATCCGTTGATGAAGAAGAGCCCGAAGAAGTGCTTGTTTTTGAATCGCTGGATGAGGCAGTTCCTGCTGAGGTGTTGCTGCAGCCGGAAGCCACGCAGGACATGTTGGATATATTTGCAGAGTCGACCCCGGAAACAGGCAACGAAGAAGCGGTTCGACTGGATGACGGTTTAACGGGCGGAGAGAACAGGCGCCTGGCTGAAACTGAGCTTTCATCAGAACCGCAGCCGGTTTCTGGCAGTGATGCGGGCATGATGCCCGCGCCTGATCGTTCTGCTGCAGAGGTCACGGAGCGTGAATCAGGTCCCACCGCCGGCTCGGGCAATAGCTTCTTCGATAGTGAATTTGCACCGATCGACATTCCCGCTGCTGACAACGGCGGGTTTGATGCAGCCGTTGCCCCTGATCTTTTTACAGCGGTCACGGACCATGAATTAGGTCCAACGGATGCCGGCCTGACTGCCAGTAGTTTCTTTGATAGCGAGACGATGCAGGCCGAGCCACAAAAAACTGCTGATATATTGGATTTCACCAGTGAGCCTGCACGTGAAGTCCCCGTTGGAGAGCTGACGGGGATTGCATCCGCCGATGACAGTTCTTCAGAGGCTCTGTTCTTTGATGTCGAGCCGGTCGAAGAGGCGCAGCTGTCAGCTCAGGTCAGCGGCAATGGTCCGGATGTCGCAGCGAATGACGGGGCAGCTTCTTTTGGTGAGACGCTTCCTGATGCGGACGATTTCACCACGGATACGCTGGCAGAGCTCTATATCGCGCAGGGTTTTTACGAAAAGGCCATTGAGATCTACGAGCGGATGCTTGCGGACAGGCCGAACAGCAAGTTGCTGAAGGACAAGCTGGCCAATGTGCATGCTATGGGCAGCGCTTCCAGCGCGGACGAGGAGCAGGGAACGCCGGTATTGTTTGAGGCGCCAGGGTCTCCACCCGTACCGTCACCGCAGTCTCTGTCTGCCGACGGGGCAAAACAATGGAACGTTCCCGGAGTGGAGGCGGAGGCGAAGGAATATATCCCGCCCGTTGCTGACGATTTCGAGTCTGCGGTTTTTGATACCGGATTTGCGCCGGTGGAATACGTGCAGCCCGAGGCGCCGGGGACCGAGCCGCAGCAGGAATTGCCGGTCCAGGACGGAGAACCGCTGCCAGCCGAGCAGAAAACAGCTTTTTCGGGAAAAGAGCTGACGATCGCAAAGCTCGATAACTGGCTAAAGAACATCATGAAGGAGAAATAAATGTCCTTTGGCGAGATCTTAAAGAATGTGGTGGACGGCACCGATGGGGCACTGGGCGCGCTGGTTGTCGGGCTTGACGGCATCCCGGTGGACGAGTATTCCGTAGGCAGCGAGCTGGATGTCCAGTCCATGACCGTGGAATATTCCGCGCTCATGAAAGAGATCGAAAAGGGTTCCCAGACCGTAAACCTGGGGTCGACGAAGGAAGTCACGGTCATGGCGGAAAAGGCCATGGTCATGCTGCGGCGGCTCAACGAAGAGTATTTCATCGTTCTTATCATCAAGCCCGAAGGCAACTTCGGAAAAGGACGGTTCCTGCTGCGGATGGCGGTGCCGAAGCTGCTGAAAGAGTTCTGACCTGCCGTAAGGGAATGCCGCAACCGTCTCTTCCGGAGATGCTCAAACTGCCTCAGGCAGTTTTATTTTTTTATACGGGGATAGCATGAAGATTTTGGTGATCAACGGGCCGAACCTGAACCTTCTGGGAAAACGCGAGCCGCAGATTTATGGCGCTGAAACGCTCGAGGACATCAACCGCCGCATTGCAGCGCTTGCCGTCGAACTCGGCGTGGAGGTTGCGTTCTTTCAATCGAACCATGAGGGCGAGCTTGTGCAAAAAATCCAGGACGCCATGGGAGCCTATCAGGCGATCGTGCTCAACCCCGGCGCCTATACGCATACGAGTGTTGCGCTGCGTGACGCCATTTCGTCGACCGGCATTCCAACGATCGAGACCCATATCTCGAACATCTATAAGCGCGAAGAGTTCAGGCACCATTCGTACATTTCGGGCGTGGCAGCCGGACAGATCGCCGGTTTCGGGCCGGACAGCTACCTCCTTGCGCTCAGGGCCGCCGTCGGCCTCAAAAAATAATGACCACGAAACGTCCTGAATTGAAACGGATCGCCGGTTTGAAACGGCGCATGGCGGATGCAGGCATTGCTGCGCTACTGATCTCGAAACGGGAGAATGTTCGGTATCTCACGGGTTTCACGGGGTCGGCGGGCTCGGTCCTGGTCGCATCGGGCAAGCCGTGCCTTATTACGGATTTCAGATATGCGCTCCAGGCTCGCAAGGAGGCAGCGGGTGTTTCCGTCCTGATCCAGAAGAAGGACCATCCTGCTGCATTGCGTGAAGCTGCCGATCGCGCGAACGTGGACACCCTCTGGTTCGATGAGACGTCATTCACGATCGAGAGCCTGAATAAACTTCGCAAACAGGGGCTGAAACTCAAAGGGCACCGGGACCTTGTGGGGGAATTGCGGCAGCAGAAGGATCCCCTTGAACTTGCATCCATCCGGAAGGCGATCCGCCGGGCGGAAGAAGCGTTCCGGGAATTGAACAGCTCTATTCGGCCGGGGGTCCGCGAAAGCGCCCTGGCGCTCATGCTTGAATTTCTGATGCGGGAAAAAGGCGCGCGCAAGGCCGCTTTTGACACGATTGTGGCCTCGGGCAGGAACGGGGCCATGCCGCATGCTTCGGCGTCCGACCGGCGCATCAAACAGGGCGATCTTGTGACGTTCGATTTCGGCGCTGAAGCGGACGGATACTTTTCCGATATGACCCGAACGGTCTGCGTAGGCCGGCCTTCCGTCCGTCAGCGTGAGATCCATGGTCTGGTTCTGCAGGCCCAGCAGGCTGCCATTGCAGCCGTTCGCCCCGGAGTCGCGTGCACGGTCGTGGACGGAGCGGCGCGGGACCTGATCAAGGGGGCCGGTCATGCAAGACAATTCGGCCATGGAACCGGCCATGGCATCGGCCTCATGGTGCATGAAGGGCCGTCAATCTCGCCGCTGTCCCGGGACCGGGTGCAGCCGCGGATGGTGTTCACGGTCGAACCGGGCATCTATATCCCGGGATGGGGCGGTGTCAGGATCGAGGATATGGTGCTGGTGACCGATAGGGGCGCAAAAGTGCTGACCACGTTGCCGAGAGGACTCGAAGGTCCCGGAAAGCGGTAGCATCTAAACAGACAAGTAATACTACTACGGAGTCAATGACGAAAGGGCGGGTGTAAGAAGTGCCGGTATCTACAACAGAGTTCAGAAACGGATTAAAAATAGAGATTGATGGCGAGCCCTATGTGATCGTGGAGTTTCAGCATGTGAAGCCCGGTAAGGGCGGGGCCTTCGTGAGGACCAAGTTCAAAAGCCTCAAATCGGGGAACGTTACCGATAAAACATTCAGGGCGGGTGAAAAAGTCGATGTTCCCAACCTGGAGGAAAAGACCATGCAGTATCTGTATGCCGCGGACAAGGACCGCATATTCATGGACACCAGCACCTATGAGCAGGTATCCATGAACGAGAAGCAACTCGGCGACAGCATCAATTATCTCAAGGAAAATATGGAAATCAAGGTCCTTTATCACAAGGAACAGCCCATCAACATTGATGTGCCCATGTTCGTGGAGCTCGAGATCGCCAGGACCGATCCGGGGGTGCGTGGCGACACCGCGTCAGGCGGTTCCAAGCCGGCGACCCTGGAGTCCGGCGCGGTGATCAAGGTGCCTCTCTATCTCAATGAAGGAGATGTGGTCAAGGTTGACACGCGTACGGGGACCTTCATTGAGCGCGTAAAGAAGTAGTTCCGGCCGCCACTCATTCCGCGAATCCAAAAAGGAGTCATCATGAACCTTAAAGAATTGAAAGAACTGATAGAGATGCTGAAGGACACCGACATCTCGGAGGTGGAGATCGAGCGTTCCGGCGTGAAAGTGAGGCTTAGAAAAGGCGGGGACGTGACCTACCATCACCCCATGCCGCGCATGGAGCATCCGTCCGCAGCGATCGTTGCGCCTGCAACACCGCTCGCTTCGGCGCCGGCGGCGGAAAATCCCGCCGAGCCGGTCAAGACGAACCAGATCAAAGTGACCTCTCCGATCGTCGGCACGTTCTACCGGACGAGTTCGCCCGATAAACCACCCTATGTGGAAACAGGCGATACCGTAAAAAACGGGCAGGTGCTCTGCATCATTGAAGCGATGAAGCTCATGAACGAGATCGAGTCCGAGACCGCCGGAAAGATCGTCCAGATTCTTGTGGAGAGCGGTCAGCCGGTGGAATACGGCCAACTGCTGTTCGTGATCGAACCGGCCTGACCGATTGCTCCGACGGAGAAGAGATGCCATGAAAAATAACGGTGTTGAGGTGAGTGCGTGTTTAAAAAAATACTGATCGCCAATCGCGGCGAGATAGCGCTCCGTATCATCCGGGCCTGCAAGGAAATGGGGATCAAGACCGTGGCCGTCCATTCCACGGCGGACGCCAATTCTCTCCACGTTCGTTTTGCCGACGAGAGTGTCTGCATCGGCCCGCCGAAGAGCGCGGACAGCTATCTGCATGTGCCGAGCATCATTAGTGCGGCCGAGATCACGGACACCGAGGCCATCCATCCGGGGTATGGCTTCCTGGCTGAGAACGCCAGTTTTGCCGAGATCTGCAACTCCACGGGAATGCGGTTCATCGGCCCCAGTCCGGAGAGCATCAAGCAAATGGGCGATAAGGCCCGGGCCCGCGCCACCGCCATCAAGGCCGGCGTACCCGTGCTGCCGGGCAGCGACGGTGTCGTTACCGAAGAGAACAGCGCCATCGAGATCGCCCGCGAGCTCGGGTTCCCGGTAATCGTCAAAGCGGCGGCCGGCGGCGGAGGGAAGGGCATGCGGGTCGTGCTGGAAGAGTCGGAATTTGCGAATGCTTTCGTCATGGCCCAGACCGAGGCCCTGGCGGCCTTCGGCAATGCCGATGTCTATATAGAAAAATATTTACTGCAGCCCCGCCACATCGAGATCCAGCTTATGGCCGATGAAAAAGGAAATGTGGTCTATCTCGGCGAGCGCGAATGCTCCATTCAGCGCCGGCATCAAAAGCTCATTGAAGAGGCCCCGTCGGTCACGGTTGATGCGGCCCTTCGCAAAGAGATGGGGGAGATGGCCGTGGCAATAGCCAGGAGCGTGAAATACCGCAATGCCGGCACAATTGAATTCCTCCTGGATGAGGACCGAAAATATTATTTCATGGAGATGAACACCAGGATCCAGGTAGAACACCCGGTGACCGAGATGGTGACCGGCATCGACCTGGTGAAGGAGCAGATCCGGGTTGCGGCAGGCCTGCCGCTTTCGTTCACCCAGGACCAGATTACGATACGCGGGCACAGCATAGAATGCCGCATCAATGCCGAGGACCCGGTTAAGTTCACGCCGTCACCCGGCACCATCACGGCTTTCAACTCGCCGGGCGGGCCGGGCGTCCGCGTGGAGACCGCCGCGTATACCCAGTATGTGATCCCGCAGTACTATGACTCCATGATCGCGAAACTGGTTGTGCACGCGGACACCCGGGACGATGCGATCATGCGGATGAAGCGTGCCCTGAACGAATTCATCATTGAAGGGGTGAAGACCACGATCCCCATGCACAAGAAGATACTCGATGACCCGGATTTCCAGTCGGGCAATATCTCAACGAAGTTCATGGAGCGGTACAATAACCCGCAAAAATAATCCTGGCGGCCTCTGCCTGGTCCTTGATCAGGACACTCTGCGTATCGACCCGGTGGAGGCGGCGGCCCTGGCGCGGAACGGGGGCGTGACCTTCTTTCAGTACCGGAACAAGAACGGCACGCGGCGTGAGATCTATGAAACAGCGCTTCGACTGGCGCGGGCCATCCGTACCAGCGGAGCGCTTTTTATTTTGAACGACCATGCGGACATCGCCGCCGCTGTCGGGGCTGATGGCGTTCATCTGGGACAAGAGGACCTTCCGATCATGGCCGCCCGGCGCATCCTTGGCACTGAAGCGCTGGTCGGCATCTCAACGCACAGCCTGGAGCAGGCCAGAGCAGCGCAGGCAGCGGGCGCGGATTATATCGGGTTCGGACCCATCTATCAGACCAGAACGAAGGATGCGGGAACTGTTCAGGGACTTGAAAATCTGGCCGCGGTCGCGGCAGCGGTATCGATTCCGGTCATTGCGATCGGCGGGATCACCCGGGACACCATAGGCGACGTCATGAGAACGGGAGCCGGCGGAGCAGCGGTGATCGGCGCACTATGCGCGGCAAGTGATATTTCTTTAGCAACAGCGGAATTGATCCGGGCCATGAGAACAGCAGACACCTCGAAAAAACAGGGAGGCGGCAGATGAAAAAAATTCTCAGTATGATCATTTTGATGATGGTGGTATTGGTCGGGTGCGTCCGGCAGGATGAGAACGTGATCAGGCTCGGGGCCGCGGGCCCCATGACCGGCGACCAGAGCAAAATGGGCATCGACCTGAGGAATGGCGTGGAGCTTGCTGTCGCTGAATGGAACGAAAAGGGCGGCGTCCTGGGGAAAAAGATTGAGCTGGTCCAGGGCGATGATCAGGCGGACCCCAAACAGGCCGTGTCGATCGCAAATAAGTTCATCAACCAGAAGGTGGCCGCCGTCGTTGGACACTGGAATTCCAACTGTTCCATCAATGCTTCGACCTATTACCAGGCTGCGAGCATCGTATCCATAAGCCCTGCCTCCACCAATCCCCGACTGACCCAACAAGGATATAAGACCGTTTTTCGCGTATGCGGTACGGATGACCAGCAGGGAGGCGTTGCGGCTGAATTCGTTTTGAAGACCCTGAAGCCGAAGCGGGTGGCCATCATCCATGACAATACGACCTATGGAAAAGGGCTTGCCGACTTTTTCAAGCAGGTCATCGAGAACAAGGTGCAGGTTGTTTATTACGAAGGGATCCAGGCCAAGGATCCGGACTACAAGGCGGTCCTGACCCTGATAAAAGAAAAGAAGCCGGACGTCTATTTCTTTGGCGGCGTCTATCCTGAGGCAGGGCGGCTGGTGCGTCAGGCCAAAGAGGTTGGGATGAACATCCCTCTGGTGACCGGGGACGGCGTGTATGATCCGACCTTTATCAGCATCGCAGGCGCAGCTGCCGAAGGGACCTATGTGACATTCGGCAAGGACCCCTCAGGGCTGCCGACGTCCAAAGCGTTCAATGAAAAATACACAACAAAATACGGCGCACCGGGCCCCTACTCCGTCTATGCCTATGACGCGGCAAACATCATTCTTACGGCTTTTCAGAAGGCTGGGACAATAGAAGGAACGGCAGTCGCCGCGTATATTGCACAAAACACGTTCCCCGGCGCCTTTGGCGACATCTCCTTTGACAAGAACGGGGATGTGACCAGGGCGCCCTATGTGGTCTGGAAGGTCACGGACGGGAAATTCGTCGAAGTGAAGTGATTCAGAAAGTGCGAGGGTAAGAAGGTAAGAGGGTAGGAAGGTGGGAGGGTAGGAAGGTAGGATTTCGAATCATAGGTTTTACCATCCTAACGTCCTAACTTCATGTTCCTGCTTTTAAATCTATGTTTACCCAACAACTTATAAACGGTCTCGCTCTGGGCGCGGTGTATGCTCTCATCGCGCTCGGGTACACCATGGTGTACGGTATCCTCCAACTCATCAATTTTGCCCATGGTGAAGTGTACATGCTCGGGGCATATCTGGGCATCATCATCCTTGGAGTGCTCACCTATTGGGGACTGACTGCGTACAGTCTGACGCTGTCCCTCCTGATCACGGTCATCCTGTCTATGTTCTTCTGCGCGGCCTATGGCGCAATCATCGAACGCGTTGCCTACCGCCCGCTCCGCAATGCGGCCAAGCTCACCCCCCTGATCAGCGCCGTGGGTATATCGATCATTCTCCAGAACTTCGTGATGCTCGCCCAGGGCAAAGAGTACAAGAACTTGCCTCCCATGCTACCTACCGCGGGGTTCAACCTCTTTGGCGCGAATGTATCTCCCGTGCAAATATTCATCCTGACCGCGTCCATCCTTATGATGGTTGCCCTCCAGCTCTTTGTTGCAAAGACCAGGCTGGGCAAGGCCATGCGCGCCACGTCCCAGGATCGGGTCATGGCAGGTCTGGTGGGAATCAATGTCAATCAGGTCATTTCCATTACCTTCATGATCGGTTCGTCTCTTGCGGCAGTGGCAGGGGTCATGGTCACGCTTTATTACGGCGTGGTCCATTTCTCCATGGGCTATACTGCCGGACTCAAGGCCTTCACCGCGGCCGTGCTGGGAGGGATCGGGAGCATCCCCGGCGCAATGGTCGGCGGGTTCATGCTCGGGCTGATCGAGAACTTCGGCGCAAGCTACATCTCGAGCGCCTATAAGGACGCCTTTGCCTTTCTCGTGCTGATCATTACGCTCATTCTCCGTCCCTCAGGACTGTTTGGGCAGAAGACCATGGATAAGGTTTAGGTAACTATTCAGCATAGGGCACAATCCTGTCATTCCGACAGTCGTTTTTGTAGGGGCGTATTGCATACGCCCTGGTGGAAATGGCAACAGCAGCAAGGGCGCAAGCATTGCGCCCCTACGACGCAGACATTTACACACCTG
>JANPMZ010000138.1:0-1535 GCA_031427195.1 Nitrospirota bacterium | reverse complement strand
GCGGTCAGCAAAATAATATTTCAGGGTCATGGCTACCGGGCGGAAGGCAATTTCTTCCCACGGAATATCCTGCTCCTCAAAAAGCTCAACTTCCAGACTCTCCGCGCCAGGCGAAAAATCCAGATCGAGCAATTTGGCACGAAACAATAAATGCACCTGATTGATGTGAGGCAGATTGGTCATGGAATACAACTTGCCCAGCGCGACACGGGCATTGGCTTCTTCCAGCGTTTCGCGCACCGCTGCCGCAGTGGTGGTCTCACCATTTTCCATAAAGCCGGCGGGTAGCGTCCACAGACCAAGGCGTGGCTCGATAGCACGGCGACACAGCAAAATACGGCCATCTTCCCATTCTGGAATAGAACCTATGATTAACTTGGGATTCTGATAGTGGATGGTGGCACAGCCAGTGCAGACGTGGCGCGGCCTATCATCATCGGAAGGAATTTTAAGTTCAACTGGCGCACCGCAATCTGAACAGTATTTCATCTTAAAACCATAATAAAATTTCGCGACCGGATTTGGATTTTTTTAGAAACGTCCTACATCCAGAACTGCCACCAATGCCGCTTGTTTATCGGGGATTCCTTGGTGCTTGGTCTAATGCCGTCTTTGGCAATATTTAATTCCAGCACACGCTGCGCGTCATCGCGCAATTCCGTTATGCCAATCGCATCATAAGCCTGCACCATGATTTGCAGCGCATCGCGTGTTGTGACTGTTTGTGGGAACTCGGTTAACACGCTGTTGGCGCGATTCGCGCCAGCAATGTAAGCGCCGCGCCGTAAATAGTAAGCTGCAACTTGAACTTCATGGCGCGCCAATGAGTTAGTCAAAAATTGCAAACGCAATCTGGAATCGGCTGCATATTTGCTGGCGGGAAAACGTGCGACCAAATCCTTGAACGCATCAAAAGCTGCGCGCGCGCCCTTAGGGTCGCGTTCGGACATATCGGGTTGAGTGACATCACCCAATAGTCCGAGGTCTTCATTGAAATTGATTATCCCCTTCAGGTAGTAGGCATAATCCACATGCGAGTGATTCGGATATTGTTTAATAAAACGATCAACGCCGGAAAGTGCCGATTCAGGGTCATCTTGCTTGTAGTGGGCATAGGCTGTCTCTAGTTGTGCTTGCTGGGCATAACGCCCATATGGGTAGCGCGATTGCAGAGTCTCAAATAATTTAATGGCTTTTTCATAACTGACATTATCCATCTGCACCTTGGCTAGGGCGTAGATTTCCTCGGCCGTTTTGCCGCTCAAGGCATCTTTCTCAGGGAGAGAGCTACATGCAGCTAACGTAAGTAGCAGAATTAAAGTTAAACTGTGACGCATGACAAAGCCCGAAAAATTACTGACCGATTATACCGCAAACATCGAAGCGTCTAGCCCGCTCTCGTTCAAGGTTGCTAACGAATACGCGGGGATGCGCCTCGATCAGGTGTTAGCCAAGCCTGCTGGCGACTTCGTCGGTGTTGGGCGGCGCCTTGTTCGCTCATGTGGCCAGGTAATGCGCGTTCTCGCGTATGTTCC
>JANPMZ010000137.1:0-1660 GCA_031427195.1 Nitrospirota bacterium | reverse complement strand
GTCACCGGGATCTTTTCCTTGCGCATCTGGTTCAAGAAGATGTCCTGAAGATTTACCTGTGACTTTCCCATCCATCCCTCCGTGAAGCATGAAAACAAAACGAACTGTAAAGAGCCGTGGTGCACTGTACATAAATTTTTGTTATCTTATACCAGCTCATCTGGAATTTCAATGTTTTTCTTTATTCTATCGGCAATTTCCTCTGGTTGGGTGACGCCGGTTATGTCCACCCAGCAGGCCTCGGGTTCCCGGCGGAACCAGGTGAACTGTCGCTTGGCATACCGTCTTGTATCGCGCTTCAGAAGCGTGATCGTTTCTTCGCGCGGCATCTTCCCGAGAAAATGCTCCATAAATTGTTTGTATCCCAGTCCCTGCATGGCAATGAGCTCCGGACGATATCCCCGGTCCATCAGGGTTTTGACCTCAGCTTCAAGCCCATCGATCAGCATCTGGTCGATCCGCTGCTCTATTCTGGCGTACAGCTCCGCCCTGCTCCTGACCAGGAAGAGCAGCCGGAACCGGTACGGCCTGTCCTGAAACGCGTGTTCGTTCTGAAAATCTGAAAGTTTTCGGTCCCGAAGGTAATAGACCTCCAAAGCCCTGATCGTACGTCGCAGGTCGTTGGGGTGAATTTTTACCGCTGATTCGGGGTCCACCTTCACCAGGTCGGAATAGAGCATGCCGCCCTCCCCCTCCGCCTCCCGCTTGAGCAGCTGCTCACGCAAGGCCAGGTCCGCCGGCGGCCCATGAAAGAGCCCCCGCATCAACGCACGAATATACAACCCCGACCCGCCGACCACGATCGGCGTGCCTTCAGAGGCAAGAATGCCGTCCAGTGCCGCCCGCGCATCACGGAGATAGTCGCCGACACTATAGGGCTGGTTCGGTTCAACAATGTCGATCATGTGATGGTACACCAGACGACGCTGTTCCTTCGTCGGTTTAGCTGTGCCGATGTCCATTCCCCGGTAGATCTGCATGGAGTCGGCGCTCACGATCTCCGCGCCAAGCTCTTGAGCAAGCAGGATCGATGCGTCGGTTTTGCCCACGGCCGTCGGACCGGCAATGATGAGTATCGGTTTATTGTCAGGCATAATCAATGGGTAATTACTTCAATCGGGAATGCGTTGTTTCGCCAGCCCTGCATATGGCCATCAAGGGAATACACCTGCTCATACCCGGAAAGGAAAAGCGTCAAACTGGCAATACCTGAACGCGGTCCGTGCTCGCAGTAGAGGATGAGCAGATCCTTTTTTGAGAACCCGATCTTGTTGAGACCGGAGCTGATGGAATAGAAAGGAATATGGAGCGCGCCGGGGATATGATCCTTGTCAAATTCTCCTTGCGAACGAACATCAACGATGAACGGGGCGGGCTCAGCCGTCATCTTCTCAAGCAGCGCCTCCCGGGAAATGCCGACAGCGCAGCCGGCAGAAATACACACCAGGATGACGGCGAGAATAGTGATGATACAATCTTTGCATCGCTTCACCGGTAAATCCCCCTCACCCAACCCGCTCCATCGGTGGGGAAAGAATGCACGTTATATCCCCTCCCTTGATGGGAGGGGTTGGGGAGGGTGATAGTCAGGCAACCGAATAAACATCAATTTTCATACCTTTTAGTGAACGCAATTCATGGACGATTCATACCGTTCATA
>JANPMZ010000136.1:0-3049 GCA_031427195.1 Nitrospirota bacterium | reverse complement strand
CGAAGCACTACGCCCTTCGACGCGATCGGCCAGGCACTGACGCTCCGGTTCATTACCACGGGAATGCAGGCGGACGGGCTGGTCACGAACTACGACCAGCGTTACCAGTACGGCGAAGATATGGTGTTCAGCGGCAAATGGGGAAAGAACGTGACCGCTGAACTGGGCGCCACGAAGACGATCCCCGGTTCGCGCGGTAAAAACCAGGTCGACATCCTTCCGAGGTCCACGCTCCTGATGCGGGGCTTCCAGAAGAACCTTCAGGACGGGGACATCATCTACTGGGTGAAGGACCCGAAGAAACGTGTCGTGGAAGAGATCGTGGCCCACCTCTCGATCGTCCATATCAAAGGGGGCAAGCCCTATCTGATCCATGCTGCCGGCGACAAGGACCGGGCCGACCGGCCCGGCGGCGGTGTGGTGAAGGAAGTTCCCTTTGCCCAGTATGTGCAAAACATGCGCTTCATCGGCGCTTTTGTTACTCGCTTCGAGCAGTAAGATATTTCTCTTTCCCCAAGTTCTACTTGATTTTCCCCCACCCTGTTTCTCCTTAGCCTTTTCTTCAAATCTGGAATATCTTCTCTGTAAATCAAGTGGTTATGAACGTTAAGGCAGTCCAATGTCGCGCACATTCGACAGGATGGACTAACACCTTCTCACAGCCCTCCATGAGCCCGTGATTTGTCATAGAAGGCAAACGTTTTCGGGTATTTCAATTTTCATAAGTGGAAGCATGGAGGCAAAACGGTTTTGCTGCAAACAGGTAACGACTTATGAAAACCGACCCCACATTTCACCAATGAACCCGGCTTAACGCTGCCTGACCGATTCAGGAAGACCCTTTCCGAAAAACCACGGCAATACAACAGAAGGGCGCGGCAAGCAGCGCCCCTACGCAAACAACGCCATGGAACCGGGCGCGATGAATCACGCCCACACGAAAAATGAATTCAAAATAACGTGACGATTTGCCGAATATGACATACCATGCCGATATCCATCATCGCCGTTCACTCCGCCTGAGTGATTATGATTATTCGCAGGCAGGCGCATATTTTGTGACGATATGCACCGAGGACAGGGAATACGTGTTCGGGGATGTCGTTGGCGGTGAAATGCGGTTGAATACTGCAGGGTCTATGATTCAAGGTTTGTGGAAGGCATTACCGGAGAGATTTCCATCAGTTGAATTGGATGAAGCAGTGATAATGCCGAATCATATACACGGGATTGTGGTTTTCGTAGGGGCCCGCCAGCTGCGCCCGGTATCGGTCTCCCGCTCGGTGTTCCGTCTTCGCACCGTATGTACACCATATCCGGCATTGCTGTCCCGGATGATTTAACAGATATGACCGCAAAAGGCAGGGATACGGCAATACAGAAGGGCGCGGCAAGCAGCGCCCCTACGTTGGGTGGTGTTATTCGTGCATTCAAATCGATGTCGGCCATTGCTGTTAATCGTATGCTGGATCGGCAGGGCATCCCCGTCTGGCAACGCAATTATTACGATCACATCATTCGGGATGAGGCTGATCTGAACCGTATCCGGGAATATATCACCAACAATCCTTTAAACCGGGAGACGGATGAAAATTACAAGGATTAACGCCGACACCTCCGCCCTCGAAAAACAGATCGACGAAATAGTCTCTGCCCTCTACGGCCTCACGCCGGAAGAGATTGCGCTTGTGGAGGGGAAGAATAAATGAATAGGAAATTAATAATGGAACAAAATGAAATTGTAGTTTTTGGAAGCAAGAAAATCAGAAGGATATGGCACAATGACGAATGGTATTTTTCCGTCGTTGATGTTGTAGAAGCATTGATGGATTCTCCCACCCCTCGGCAATACTGGGGAAAGGTGAAGCAAAGAGAGTTTATAGACCTGCAATTGTCCCCAATTTGGGTACAACTGAAATTAGAGGCAGCGGACGGCAAGAAATACACCACCGACTGCGCAAATACAAAAGGTATGTTCTGTATCATCCAGTCCATCCCGTCGTCAAAAACCAGCCAGGTAGGGTGGGCATTGCCCACCGAATATTTTATGGCGCGCGATGCGCACCCTACGAGGCCTAAAACCTTTTTAAAACCTCTTCCGTGTGTTGCGTGGTAATAAATTGATAAAATGCCATTTTCGAAGTTTTAATCAGGAAGCTGATGTTTCAGAGAAACGCCACATCTTGCCTGGCTGAGTAAAACAGATAGTCATTTTCGGGGGATGATCTGTCTGGGTTCTTTGAGAGCCAAATTTAGCACAGCTGAGTAGTTACGTTGAAAGGAAGTAAAAAGGAATAAAAAGGAAGAACATGCTATCCAGGCACTTCTGTCGATATGACCGTTTATCGCAAACTCCGGCAGCTCTCGTATCTTACAAGCTATTCTCATCAGGGTAAGTATTGCACTCTGGAGAAACTTGCTGACTTTGACGCATTCTGATTGTGGCATTTCGACGTCGCCCGCTTCTCCAGGAAGGGGACATTACTCCAGACCTCGCAAGTCCTGATTGACAAATCAGAGAACGGACACGGGAGTTCCGCAGGGCTGTATCCGAAGTTTCTGCAAAAGATTGGAAGCCCCTGTTTCGTAAGGTCAAAGATGAGAGGGTAATGACAGGCCGGCAGTGGGCAGAGGTTTGTTTTGTCCCGAGCAAGAGAGGGCCTGGTAAAAAAGGTCCTGAGTATCGGTATCTTGCTAACCGCGAAGAACTGAACCAGACGGAACTGCCCGGCATGGAAAAAAGCGACGCCGGATACTGTTTCCCTGTAATGCGGCTTCAAAATCAACGGTATAAAGTTTTTGGCATTGTGACCAATATGGACTGGGCAGGCGACGTGCTGATCCCATGGTTATATCAGCGTTGCGGTAAAAGCGAAGAGGCGCATGCCGCAATGAAGACTGATTTTGCCGGAGACAAATTCCCCTCGGGCGATTTTGGTGAAAATGCGGCGTGGTGGTTGATTATGGTTTTGTCTCACAATCTCAATGTTCTTATGAAGCGGTTGGTGCTGGGAGGTTCATGGATAACAAAGCGGATGAAGGCAGTACG
>JANPMZ010000135.1:0-4402 GCA_031427195.1 Nitrospirota bacterium | reverse complement strand
AATCATCTCCCAGGTTTTTGCCCATTTCATGCACATCGCCATCGTAGTCCAGCACATCATCAATCACCTGGAATGCGGTGCCCAGCGCCTGACCTTGTGCGGCAGGTTCAGGATATGGACAAGATGTTTCACACGGCATATCCCGCCTTGATTGGCCTCCCGGACGGCTGACAGCAGCATCCCTTTTGAGACCTGCTTGATGAGCTTAAACAGCTC
This sequence comes from Nitrospirota bacterium, assembly GCA_031427195.1. Classification (GTDB taxonomy): domain Bacteria; phylum Nitrospirota; class UBA9217; order UBA9217; family UBA9217; genus GWC2-56-14. Next base: position 4,186 of record JANPMZ010000135.1, on the reverse strand, counting down.
ATAGGCAACTGTTGTTTTCCGAATTAATCCGGCCCAATCTTCCTGATTAAAACAACCCTTTCACATTCATCCGCCCTATTCCAAACAACAGAACCGGGGAGCAACCGCCCCCCGGTATATTTCAGATGAGCTCCGTGGATGCAACGCGCACATGATCGGCAGAAACGACATTACATTTCTCGGCGGCTGCGGCGATGAGGGCGCCCCGAGCCAGGTTGTTCGCTCTTCTGAGCAGGCCGCCGGAACCCTGATGGATAGCGGTCACGGCTTGGTCGGCAAAGAGGTTTTGTTTTACTCCTGCAATGTCGAGGTGATGCATCAGATAGGCGCTCATCTCACTCTGATCCAGTGCCTCCAGGTGTCCCCGCGCCACCACGCGCGAAGCCAACGATTTTGCCTGGCGATACATGAGGTTGTCGAGAAGGTTGTTCTGACCGGCAAGGATGATCGGCAGGATGGGTCTTGAGTCCCCCTCAAACTGCGTGATGGTATGAAGCTCAGAAAACACGTCAAGCCGCAGGATCGACGCCTCGTCAACGATGAGGACGGGCTTCTGCTTCTTTTCCGCCAGTTCCAGAAGACTGGTGCGGATGATCCGGGTGAGTACCGCCTTTGAGTTGTTTTTCATCTGTATGTCTAAGGCATGACAGATTTGCTTATAGAGTTCGATGATCGTACCGGAGGTTGCGGTGACCGAGAGAACTTTGTACTCGGAGGGGTGGAGCAGAGATGAGGCGAACCGGAGACCCGATGATTTACCGCTGCCCACCTCTCCGGTTATGACCGCAACAGCGCAAAGTCCCACAGCATACAGAAAGCGTTCCTTTACACCTATCAGGGCATTGCTCTTCATCATATCTTCCACACGGACGTTTTGTCCGAAGGGCTCCTTTTGAAAGCCGAAGAAGATTTTGTAGGTCGCATGCTGATTGCTCATATCCCGGCAGCCTCCTTGTCCGTATTGTTGAAAAGATTTCCCCCTTTGTATTTCCCCGGCGTGTCGCCGGGATCAATCGCCGTGATGCCGTTCTCCCTCTTGACCCGGCAGTTCACGTTCAGGTCGAGCACAGATGCGAACCCGTAAGTCTTATCTCCAAAGCGTATTTCGATGCGGGCAGGGTCATGCTGGTGATAGAGAAGCCTCACCTGCTTTCCGACAAGGTCCACAGGCGCCTCATAGAGTTTTCCTTCCAGAGAAATAGTCCTGTCCTTGGCGACCGTGCGCTTGGCTTCCTTGCGAAAATGGTCTTCCATGTCTTTGGGCGCGGGCCGTACGCATTCGATGTTTTTCGTAAAGCGTTTGATCGGAGCTTCCCCCGTGCTGCCGTGGGTCCGGTCATGATAGCCGGAAACCCAAACCTGGAAATCTTCATTGAGTTTCTCAAGGGTCGTTGCCTGCGCCGTCGAGAGAAAGCCTTCTCGTACCGTCCTGTTGAACCGTTCAATTTTACCTTTGCCTTCGGGTTGATATGGCTTTGCATGGATCAGCACGATACCGAGTGAGGCGCAGATAAACTCAAGATGCTTGCTTCGAAACGCCGGGCCGTTGTCCACATAAAGCTTCTTCGGCAAACCCCGCATACGGAGCGCCTTGCGTAAGGCGTCCAGAAAATAGTCCAGGCGCTCATGGAGATAGAATGCCGCAAAAGGAATGAGCCTGGTCATGTCGTCGATGAACGCGATCATGTATGTTTTTCGCTGCTTCCCTTCCACCGTGACCGAAGGCCCATGCAGGACATCCGACTGCCACAGGTCATTGGGATGCTCCGCCTCGAACTTACGCCGGTCCTTGGGCGAGGACTCAGGCCGGTCCGCCAGCCCCTTTGCCGTAAGGAATCGGTACAAGGTAGAGTACGCCACATTCCGGCCAGGAAGGATAATCTTTCTATCCTTCGCTTCGCGCAAGAGCGTCGGAAGCGTGACAACCGGTAGTTCCTTTCGAAGCGCAATAATCCCCAAGGCCGTGTCATCGTCAATTTTTCTCGTCTTGCCCCGATCCGATCGGCCTTGGGGAATCAACGCTTCCAGCTTGTTCCCCGATCGTTTGTACCTGGCGATCCACTCTTTGATGACCGATTTGCTGATCCGGGTCCTCCCGCTTCCCGGTATCTGCCACTTCCGGACGCACTTCTCCCGCATCAGCTTTTTGGTCTCCCCCCGACTCAGCGTTGTGCCATCCACAAAATCGGCAATCACTCCGAACCGGAACACCGCAACCTGCTTTTTCATCTCCTCATCCATAAAACCTCCTTTTTGGTTTGATGGACGAGTTATATCACCATCCTTTCCCCAAGTCGAAGACACACTCAAGTAGGGCGGATGATTTCTGGAAGACGATCCGGATTAACCGAACCGGAAAACCGGAACCAGCCCGCGAGAGACAAGCTCGGAGAACCCCTCCATAAAACTCTTGGGGAAGTCCATCCCCAAATGCGCCTTTATATTCGTCTTGAGCGCACGAAGCCAATGTCCCTGTTTCTGCCGAGAAGGCCCCAGGGTCTTGTTCCAGAACCCGTGTGTCAACCGGTAACGGAGCGCCTCGGCAATCGTCCACACCGGCGCGCTATGCCGGGACCAATAGCCACAGGGCCGTATCGTGTACACGCACCCGCATATCGGGCAGCGCCACCGCCGAAACGGCAAAGGCTCGGCATAGCCATCGATGCATAAAAGCACGAAACCATGACCCCATATCTTCGTGCTCTTGCATCCTTCGCGCAAACACCTCTCCGGTCGGTAGAAGGGGAAAGCTCTATCAAGCATAAAAAGCTCCTTGACACAGATCATGAAAAAAAGAGACAATGAGCCGCACCTAAAGCCCGGGGCGGTGGATACTCTTCGTCCGTCAAAAACAAAAAGCTCCCCGCTCCGGGCCCCTTTCTTTTTCTTCAAAGCGCGGCTATTATAATCTGAACGGCTCTCTCTTTGGGTTGGTTTATTTTGAATGAGGCGAGGATAGAGGAAAAGAGCTAAAGCGGAAGGCTACAGGGGTCAGAACATATGGGGTCAGGTTTGATTTGTTGACTTATCACCCTCTAACCCCTTGACTATAGGGCCACCCATTTGTGGATCCCTGTCAAGTCTTGCGATTTGCTTTTTGATGTTCTTAAAAATATCAAAAAGGAACGCCAGTCAAAGCAGTTTTACCCACTTCACCCGGCTTTATGCTGTCGCTCTCTGGCCATCAATCCAGTCATGCATACATCAGGCGCTGACCTTTCGGCGCAGGAATAGGATCTCCGAATTCACGCGCGGTATCGAGCCACAACCGGATCGCCTCCTTGGCATTGGCGAGAGCCGCTTCCTGCGTATCGCCGTGCGTCATGCACCCAGGCAATTCGGGCACTTCAGCGATGAAGACTTTATCTTCTTCGCTCCAGTACAGGATGATCTCGTATTTATCCATTGGTTTCACCTCGCAAATTATACCGCAAAATCACAGACCGGACTTGACGGATTTGATAAATTTTAGCTTTGCTGCCATCCCGTTGGAGGTTGATCCTTTCCTCCACACCCTGCTTCCTGAAGAGGTGATGGCTTCCTCGTACGCGTGTCTCAAATCCTAACCGTAGCAACAGATGACACAATTCGTCGAATTCGACGTTTGCATCGGAATTTCCGAGCAGGATTTGTTCCAGGAGCTTTTCGTATTTTCCCATTTGGTTTTCACCAGAGACTCGTATCTTTAAATTATCATATTTCATCGAGGTGTACAAGTGGAAGCTTGCACCCATGGGATCCAGAAGTAGTTTTCACAGAACCAACGTTGATGGTTTCGTAAGAAGTCCCCACGGCTGTCATTGCGAGGAGCGGAGCGACGCGGCAATCTCGATTTATCAGGCAGATACAAACTGCGAGATTGCTTCGCTTCGCTCGCAAAGACGGCTTTTAGGACTTTTTACGAGTTCATCACCGCTGCTACCGCGCCATCCTCTGCCTGAAAGCCTCATACAAAATCACCGCCGCCGCAGTGGCCACATTCAGCGAGTCGATCGTTGATGCCATGGGAATGCGTACCTGCAGATCAATGTCCGCCATGATGTCCTGCGGAAGCCCGGCGCCTTCCTGTCCGAGAACCATCACCGTTGGTTTTTTTAGGTCGATATCGAAGTGGGTGGTCCTTCCGGTCAGCACCGTTGCCACTGTTTGAAAGCCTTTCTGTTTGCAGGTCTTGATGAACGCCGAA
>JANPMZ010000134.1:0-3542 GCA_031427195.1 Nitrospirota bacterium | reverse complement strand
GGTGGATCTCATTGCGATCTCCTGCATGCTCACCTGCCAGATAAAACGCGGTTGGGAGATCGCAGACCGGTTCAGGGCGCGCGGGATCCCGGTCATCTTCGGCGGCATCGGCGCCATGATCCATGCGGAGGAAACCAAAGAGCATGCCGATTCCGTGTTCCTTGGCGAGGCCGAGGGCCGTTTCGGCCAGGTCCTGCAGGACCTGAAGAATAAGAGCCTTAATAAGGTGTACGATTATCAGTGGAATTTCCCGAACATGAACGTCGTGGGTCCGGCCAGGCGAAACATTCTGAACCGCGACCTTTACAACTACCGCGGCGTTCAGATGGTCGATCTCATTCATGCCTCGCGGGGATGCCGGTACAACTGCTTCTGCTGCTGTACGCCGTACCTCGGCGGCCGGGAGTTCCGGCCCCGGCCCATCGATGACGTCGTCCGCGAGGTCGCGTCCATCGACAACAACCGTTTTTTCTTTGTCGACAATTCACTGGCCCAGAACGATCAGTGGGAAAAGGACCTCTTCCGCGCTCTGATCCCCTTGAAGAAAAAATGGGTCTCTCATCCCATCAAGGACGACGATGAGATCCTTGACCTCGCTGCCGAGGCAGGCTGCTGGTATGTGTACCAGGCCATCTTTGACACGTCCGATTATATCCGGAAACGGGTAAAGCGGCTGCAGGAGCGCGGCATCGGCGTCGAGGGGACCATCATCCTCGGGATGGACGCACAGGAGGAGGATTATATCAAGCGGCTCGTTGACTTTCTGCTTGAAATAAAACTGGATCTGGCGGAGTTCACGATCCTGACGCCGTTTCCGCATACGCCGGTCCGTGAAGCGCTTCAGAAAGAGGGCAGAATTCTGTCGAACGACTGGAACCAGTATACGGGCGGGCAAGTCGTGTACCAGCCGGCAAAGATGAGCCCCTCGAAACTGCAGGATATGTACTATTATGCATGGGACACGTTCTATAAGGAAACCAGCCAGAATCTCAGGATGGCCAAACTCTTCATGAAGGTCATTGAAAAAGAAAAGGCTGACGGGACCTATCGGGGAGCGGCGCTCAGGCAGCGGAAATGGCAAAAAGATACGACAACGGAGACAATCCGATGAAGGTGCTTCTGATCTCAGCCAACGTTACCTTGTCGCCTTACCCGCTCTATCCCCTGGGGGTGAGCATCATTGCCGCTGTGCTGACGAAGGCCGGCCACGAGGTGCGGCAGGCGGATTTCCTTCAGCAGAACACCTCGCTTGAGGCTATCGGCCGGGAAGTGCGTGAGTTCAAGCCTGACCTTGTCGGGATCTCCGTGCGGAACATCGACAATGTCAACCTTCTGCACGAACAGTATTACATTCAGAACGTGAAGAACCTCGTGACCACGGTCCGGGAGTTCTCGAAGGCGAAAGTGCTCCTCGGAGGAGCGGGGTTCTCCCTCATACCGGACCTTATCCTGAAAGAGACCGGAGCCGACTACGGCATCGTCGGTGAAGGCGAGGTCCTGGCTGTTGAGTTCGCGAACAATGCCGCACAAGGGATCTACCCGAAGGACCCGCTTGTCGGTTCCACGGCCAGGCTCCCCGGCGATCAGATAAACGCCGCACTGTATGATGAACGGTTGCTGGAATTCTACCTGCACAGCGGCAACATTGCATCGATTCAGACGAAGCGGGGATGCACCTATAAATGCGTGTACTGCACCTACCCCGTGCTCGAAGGCGCTGAGCTCAGGAGGCGCGACCCGAAGGCAGTAGTGGACGATATGGTGCTCCTGCGCGATCAATACAAGACCAAGTATGTTTTCTTCGTCGATTCCGTGTTCAATGATGACGAAGGGGCCTACCTTGAGGTGATCGGCGAAATGGAGCGTCGGGATTTTTCCATGCCCTGGACCGCGTTCATAAAACCGGGGGGTCTGACGGACGCGATCGTCGAACGCATGAAGAAAACCGGGTTTGCGGCTGCGGAAGTCGGCACTGACGCGGCCTGCGACACGACGCTCAAAAAACTGGGCAAGAGCTTTACGTTCAGCGACGTCATTGCGTCCAACGACCTTCTGGTGCGCCACGGCATTGCGACGTCGCATTTTTTCATGTTCGGCGGACCGGGCGAGACCGAGGAGACCGTGCAGGAGGGGATCAGGAACATTCTGGGCCTCCAGAAATGCGTGGCCTTTATTTTCATGGGCATACGGGTCCTGCCGAACACGCCCCTGGCCCGTCTGGCGATCCTGGAAAAGCTGATCGCGCCCGAGGACGGTCTGTTGAAGCCGGTCTACTATATTTCGCCGACCGTTGATAAACAATGGCTCGAAGAAACGCTCACGAAAGCGTTCGCGGATGTGCGTCATTGTGTGTTTCCGCCCGATGCCATGGACAACAGCCTCCAGGTGCTGCATAAGCTCGGCTATACCGGCCCCATGTGGGACCTGCTGCTTCCGAACAGAAAACTCAGGGAAAGGGCGCGGAATGCCGCAAAGTAACCCCTTCATACAGGACCAGCTCTGGATCGTCGTGCCCGTGTTCAATAACAAGGACACGGTGAAGAGCGTTGTTGCTGAATGTTGTTCGATCATGAAGCATGTCCTTGTAGTCGATGACGGCAGCACCGATGCTGATATGGCATCGCTGCTCGCGGGCCTGGATGTCGTTCTTTTGAAACACGAGAGGAATCTCGGCAAGGGCGAGGCGATCCTGACGGCGTCGCGTTATGTCGAGGAGCAGGGCGGTTGCTTTATGATCACCATTGACGCTGACGGCCAGCATTATCCGCGGGATATCGAAAAATTTTTTCCCGTTCTCTCGGAAGACCGACCGGGTATCATCATCGGCAGCAGAAATTTTAATACGGAACATGTGCCGGCCTCGAGCAGATTCGGACGGTCCTTCGCCAATTTCTGGCTCAAGGTGGAGACAGGCGTAACGATTGATGACTGCCAGAGCGGGTTTCGGGCTTATCCGGTCCACTACCTGAACCAACTGGAGTTCAAGGGGTCGCGCTACGATTTTGAGGCGGAAGTCCTTGCCAAGGCGGCCTGGGCCGGGCTCTCGCTCAGTACGGTGCCCATCGAGGTAAAGTATCCCAAACGCGAGGAGCGGATCTCTCACTTTAAGCCGTTTCTGGACAACCTGCGGCTGAGCCTCATCCATTCCATGCTGGTGGGCAGGCGCCTGCTGCCGCTACCGCACAAAAAACTGGTGAAAACGGGGCCCGGCTTCGACCTGTCTTTGCTGCGACATCCGGTCAAGGTGCTGCGGAGGCTGCTGCAGGAGAACGCGACGCCGGAAGGACTTGCAATGTCCGCGGGCATCGGCCTGTTCCTTGCCGTGCTGCCGATCCTGTTCGCGCATACGCTCGTGATCCTGTATGTCGCGCTCCGGCTGAACCTGAATAAGGTCGTGGCATTGAATGTTCAGCATATAGCCATGCCGCCTTTTGTTCCGGCGCTCTGCATTCAAGTGGGGTACTATATGCGCCACGGTCAATGGCTTACGGACCTTTCTTTTACAACGGTCTTTGAGCAGTTCTCGTCAAGGCTCTATGAAT
>JANPMZ010000133.1:0-2486 GCA_031427195.1 Nitrospirota bacterium | reverse complement strand
ATGTTTGATCTGCAATGGCGGCGCGAAATCATATTCAATAGCATAGGCAGGACGCATGATCTCTACTTCTTCGAGGCCCGCAATGGACCGATACAACATCAACTGCACATCATAGGGCAGGCTCGTTGATACGCCGTTGGCGTAGTACTCTTCCGTATCCAGCCCCTCTGGTTCAAGAAAAACCTGGTGGCGCTCCCTATCAGAAAACCGCATCACCTTGTCCTCGATGGACGGGCAATAACGCGGACCAATGCCTTGGATGATTCCAGCATAAAGTGGGGAACGGTCAAGGTTATTGCGGATTATTTCATGCGTAATAGTGCTTGTATAGGTTAAATAGCAGGGTACTTGTGGGAGCGGATGGTTGCTCTCGGTAAATGAGAAGAACGGCGCCGGGTCGTCTCCGGGCTGCGGGCTCATAATCGAAAAATCAATGGTCCTGCCATTCAAGCGTGCCGGCGTGCCGGTCTTGAGTCTTGCGATATCAAAACCCAATTCCCTCAAGCTATCAGACAATCCGACTGAGGGGAACTCCCCTGCCCTGCCTGAAGGATAATGCACGAGCCCGATATGAATAAGGCCTTTTAAGAACGTGCCGGTGGTGATGATCACGGTAGAAGAAAGATGCTGAACGCCGATGTTCGTTTCGACTCCAACGATCCTGTTGTCCTCGACCAGAAGCTTTTCCACCAGCCCCTGCTTCACATCGAGATGAGGCTGCTTCTCGACCGACTCTTTCATGGCAAGGCGGTAGCGTTGTTTGTCAGCCTGCGCCCGCGTGCCGCGCACGGCTGGCCCCTTGCTCTTGTTCAACGTGCGGAACTGGATGCCGGTCCGGTCGATGATCTTGCCCATCTCCCCGCCCAGGGCATCGATCTCTTTCACCAGATGTCCCTTGGCCAGGCCGCCGATGGCGGGGTTGCAGGACATGAGCGCGATGCTGTCCAGATTCATGGTGAGCATGAGCGTGGAAGCGCCCATGCGCGCAGCAGCAAGCGCGGCCTCGCACCCGGCATGGCCGGCGCCGATGACAATGACGTCGTATGTTTTTTGAAGGGTCATAGGGACTTAATAATGTCAGGCGTGCGATCAGGCCTGAGAGAATGTATGCACTCCGGCAAGGCGGCGTTTACCGATGCTCGCCTCTGCGGTTTTCAGATCGTAAGACGCCTGGAGATTGAGCCAGTATTGCGGCAACTGGTTGAACGCACGACCGAACAGCAACGCCAGTTCCGCCGTCACCGGACGAGCTCTCTTGATAACATGCGAAATCCGCATGGGCGATACCCCGATGGCGCGGGCGAACTCAGCCTGCGATATGCCCATTTCTCCCATGATCTCGGCCAGGAATTCTCCAGGATGAATTGCGGGCAATCCAATCTTGACCATATTCGTTTCTCCTTGTGTGAGAGGAAATATAAACAATTTGTTTATAAAAGTCAAGTTGTGTCGGTTTAGCGCAAAGGAATTGAATCATGCCTCGTGCGGCTCATCGAGTATAGTTGCCATTGTGTCGGGTTTCGCAAATGCTCTACCCGACCTACAAACTTACCATAAGCCGGAAACAGATCACGGGCGATGAGAAATCATCGCCCGTTGCAATTATGATGAACTCGTAAGAAGTCGAAAAAGCCGTCTTTGCGAGCGTAGCGCAGCAATCTCGTAGTTCGTATCTGCCTGATAAATAGCGATTGCCGCTTCGCTCCTCGCAATGACAGCAGTGAGGACTTTTTACGATTGCATCAATTTTGATGCAATCGCAGGAGGTCAGAAGCTGACAAGATCGTCGCCCTTGCGCAGGTGTAGTGATGAAAAAGGCAATGAATTATCGATTTCGATTCAGAGAAGGTACACGGTGAAAGGCACAGCTCCATGGAAGGTGAATAAATGGCGGGGCGGACGGGACTCGAACCCGCGACCTCCTGCGTGACAGGCAGGCGTTCTAACCGACTGAACTACCACCCCATTTAATTGCTGAACGTGGAATGCGGAGCGGCGAGTGGAATTCTTAACCTCCAAATTCCGAACTCATATCTCCGAACTAATATGTAATGGTAGGCGGAACAGGGATCGAACCTGTGACCCCAGCCTTGTAAAGGCTGTGCTCTCCCAGCTGAGCTATCCGCCCGGTTCCTACTACTTGGAGATTGGTAATATCTATTATTCCCGCCAAAATGTCAAGCTAATTGTAACTATGCCGGCAACTAATATCCGTCGTCCCCGAATGACCCTATCGGGGATCCAGTGACGATAAAAACTACTGGACTCCCCCGGCTTTAAGCGTATCGGGGCAAGCTTTTAAAACGTTCGGAAGGGGCATCAGAGGGTCACAGAGGCATCAGAGCGTCACTTCTTTAACCTTGTCATCCTTGTCAAGACCAAAGAAGCGATCCCCGATACCCGTAGCCTTCTGCAAAGCTTTGACCGTCCGTAAGCCGGCCTTCATATGCTTGAGGAACACGCTTTTCCTGATCCCTTTGCATTTG
>JANPMZ010000132.1:0-2090 GCA_031427195.1 Nitrospirota bacterium | reverse complement strand
TGACCGTCTGCCGATCGTGCAGCGCGTCATCCATGCAACGGCGGATTTCGACTTCAAAGACACGTTGACGTTCCACCCGGACGCGGTCGCGGCGGGGCTTGCCGCAATCAAGGCGGGGAAGGACATCCTGACGGACGTTGAAATGGTGCGGACCGGCATCAATAAGAAGCTGCTCTCTGAATGGGGAGGAAAGGTTGTTTGTGAATTGCAGGAGTCAGGAGTCAGGAGTCAGGAGTCAGGAGTTAAAACCAGATCGGAAAAAGGCATTGAAAAGGCCTTACAGGAGAATAACAATATCGGCATCATCGCCATCGGGAACGCGCCCACCGCCCTGCTGAAAGTAATCGAGTTGTTCAGTTCGCCGGCCTTTGCAGGTCGGCAGCTGCCCCTGGTGGTCGGCGTGCCCGTGGGATTCGTGAAGGCGGTTGAATCGAAGGCGCTGCTTGTTTCTCAGCACTTCCCCTTTATCACTGCAGCAGGGAGAAAAGGCGGCACACCCGTGGCCGTGGCTATCGTGAATGCTCTTTTAAAAATGGCGAAAGGAGGTGATTGATATGAGATAGCGGGATCGGATCAGGCATAGGATAAATGTAAACACCGGGAATGATGAAGCGGAAAGGGGTGAAATGCCCCTGCTGTCACGCAGCCGTAAAGGGAACGAAAACCCAGCAATAAAGCCACTGTCATGGCGCCACCATGATGGGAAGGCGGGTGAGTAGGCAGCCCTGAGCCGGAAGACCTCTCATTCCCACAACCTCGATGGAAGGAGAATAACATATGTGCAGAAGTATCGGCACGATAGTCATGGTATTGTTGTGGCCATGCATGGTTTTCGCGTCCCATCCGCTCATTACGGATGATGCGGGAACGCAGGGAAAGGGTAATCACCAGATTGAAGTGAACGGGCAGTACGATAGCGATAAAGAAATTGATGGTGTATCCGTTAAGACTACGAGTGGTCAGGCGGTGCTGGCGTTAATCTTCGGAATGATCGACAGCATCGATCTTGCTGTAGAGTTTCCCTATCTGTGGATCGAGGAAAAACGCGATGGTGTCCCTGTCTCGAATGAACAGTGCCCTTCGGACGCGACGTTGGGCATCAAGTGGCGGTTCTTCGAGAAGGAGGGGTTAAGTTTCGCGGTGAAGCCGGGCGTGAGCTTCTCCACAGGCGATGATGACAAGGGGCTCGGAGCCGGGAAAGCGGGCTATCATGTTTTCCTGATCGGGACCAGGGAAGCCGTTCCCTGGGCGTTTCATGCGAACCTCGGCTATATCAGGAACGAGAACAGGTTTGACGAGGAAAAGAATATTTGGCACGCGTCGCTTGCAACGACCGGTGATGTCGTTAAGAACCTGAAAATCTCCGGGAACATCGGCATCGAGAGAAGCCCCGATAAAGGATCGGACCGCGACCCCGCGTTTCTTATCGCTGGATTCATCTACTCGGTTGCCGAAAATCTTGATATCGATTTCGGCGTGAAGGCAGGGCTCACTCAGTCCGAAACAGACTATTCCATGCTTGCCGGTTTGACGTACCGGTTTGAGGAAAAAGAATGAAAGACTATATGTCTAAAAAACTGTTCTCTGTTCTTATGTTGTTGGGCTGTTTTCTGTCCGCCGACAACGCTTATGCCATGCACATCTCGGAAGGCATACTGCCCTGGAACTGGGCGGCACTCTGGTTTGTTGTCGCTATGCCGTTTGTCGGTTACGGACTGTACCGGCTGAAGAAGATGTCCGAGGCAGACCTGTCGTTTAAGCCTCTTGTCGGACTCATGGCGGCGGTGGTATTCATCATCTCCTGCATGCCCATACCCGTTCCGACCGCGGGCACCTGCGCCCATCCTACCGGAATAGGCATACCGGCAATACTGCTTGGTCCTGCCATCAGCGCGGTGATTGCGGCCGTGGCGCTCCTGATACAGGCACTCTTTCTCTCTCACGGAGGCTTGAGCACACTCGGAGCGAACGTTGTCTCCATGGGAATCATGGGCTCGTTTGCGGGATATCTTACCTTCAGAGGTTTGAGGGCGTTAAAAGCTAATCTTTGGATTGCGGGCTTCATGGCGGGACTCTTCGCCGATTGGGCG
>JANPMZ010000131.1:0-3228 GCA_031427195.1 Nitrospirota bacterium | reverse complement strand
AGCACGTATTTGGAATTGAAGATGTTCAGCCCCTTGTTCTCCATGGCGCCCATGTTGAAATCATCGGTCGCCACGATCATGAAGAGGTCCAAATCATATTCCCTGCCGTACTGCTCTTCGTCCCACTGCATGGCCTTCTTGAGCGATTCCATGGCATGGCCGCACTTGTCTTTGTTGTGATGCTGGACATAGATGTGGAGCACGACCTCCCTGCCCGACATCGTCCTGAACCGGTCCTCGATGCGCGCCAGGTCCCCGGCCACGAGTGCAAAGAGGTAGGCAGGCTTGAGCGACGGATCGTGCCATTTGGCAAAATGTTTTCCGTCCTTCAGCACGCCAGTATCAATAAGGTTGCCGTTGGACAGCAACACGGGATATTTCGCCTTGTCTGCAACGATCGTGGTGAAGAACCGGGCCATCGCGTCCGGCCGGTCGAGATAGTAGGTGATCTTCCTGAAACCTTCTGCCTCGCACTGCGTGCAGAACATGCTGCCCGACAAATAGAGACCGGAAAGTTCGGTATTCAGTTTGGGGCAGATGGCCGTCTCGATCTCGAGCGTGAACTGACCGGGCACTCCCGGGATGGTGAGCGATTCGACGCCCACGGTATATTCAGCGGGCGCGAGCTTATTGCCGTCAAGCGACACAGACACCAGCTCCAGGTCTTTACCATTAAGAACGAGCGGCCTGACTCCCCTGGCGAGCTCGTAATCCGCGGTCATGATGAGAAGCGCTTTCACGGTGGTCCGCTTTTCATCCAGATCGAACTGGAGGTTTACCGTAAGGATGCGATAATCAGGCGGCTGGTAATCCTTGAGATGGGTAGTTGTGTGGACTTCTGGGGACTGTGGTTCAAGCATGAAGGTTTCCTGTAATTAATGCGAGACCCGCATTCCTGGAGGTCTCGATCGAGGTTTGCAGGGGCGGGCTTTAAACCCGCTCCTACTCCACAACAATAACGGTCATACCAGCGCCATGGCTGAGAATCTTATTCGTGACGCTGCCGAGGAGACTGCGGCTGCTGCCGTTCCCGCTTCCGTGCCGGCCAAGTATGATCGTACTGAACCCGCCGTCCTTTGCCGCTTCGAGAATGCTCCCTGCCGCGTCAAGTGAATCGGAGATCGTTTTCCTGCTGATCCTGTCCGCACTGACCCCGCGGGCGACCAGCAGCTCCGTTGCCTTCCGGAACAGGGGCTCCATTTTTACCAGCCGGTCGGCAAGCCACTGGTCGACCACCTTTTTACGGTCTTTTTTCTCATCATCATTCAGGATATGCCCTTCGTCCCAGAAGATCGCCGGAAGGTTCGGCAGCACATGCACGAGCGTGAGCTGCAGGTCCTTTGTCGCAGAAAACTGTTCTGCTACATACTCGACCGCCTTCATCGAGCTTTTTGATTCATCGAGCGCTATCAGCATCTTGCCCATGGCACCCTCCCTCTTGCTGTTCCTGCGGTATCGTTCTGCTCTGTTTGTTCCTTATAATGAGAAGATAGTCTAAATCAGGCAAAAAGGCAAGTGCGCATGCCTCACGCATCAGGCCAAAATACAAAAGGGGATGATAACGTCATCATCCCCTTCCATAGCAATACGAATTTTTACTTTGTCTTCGCCTTCACCGGCTCGTACGTACAGAACGGCTCGGCCGCAAGATAATCGCCGGTCATGGCAAAGGCCCGGGCGCGGCAGCCGCCGCAGACCCGGCGGTACTCGCAGATGCCGCACTTGCCGTGGTAGTGGTCGAGGTCGCGCATTTCCAGGAACAGCTTCGACGTTTCCCAGATCTTCGAGAAGGGCTCTTGCCTGATGTCGCCGGCCTCTTCTTCGAGGAACCCGCAGATCTGGACCTTGCCCATGTGCGATACGAACGCGAAGCTCTGGCCGCCCATGCAGCCCTTGGTCATGGCGTCGAAACCGTGGGAAGCGGGCGTCACGGTCTTGCCCTTTTCTTTCTCTCCCTGGCGGAAGATGCGGTAGTAATGCGGAGCGCAGGTGGGCTTGAACTGGATCGGTACCTTGTCGCGCATCTCGTAGAACCATTTGAGCGTGCTTTCATACTCCTCAGGCGGGATCTCCTGGTCGATCAGCTCCTTGCCTCGGCCCGTGGGAACAAGCAGGAAGGGATGGTACGCAACGGCCCCCAGGCCGATCACCATCTCGAGCAGCTTCGGCAGGTCCTTTACGTTGTGCTTGGTGATGGTCGTGTTCACCTGAAACTCCATGCCGACTTTTTTGAAGTTCTCGATGGCCTTCATCACGCCTTCAAAGGCCCCTTCCACGCGACGGAAGGCATTGTGGCTCTTGGCGTCCAGCCCGTCGATGGAAAGCGACACGCGCATGATGCCCGAGTCCTTCATCTTCTGGGCAAGCTCCTCGGTCACGAGCAGCCCGCAGGGCGCCATGACCATGCGCAGGCCGATCTTGGTGCCGTGTTTCGCAATATCATAGATATCGGCGCGCATCATGGGTTCGCCGCCGGTCAGGATGATGATCGGGTCGGCAAAGGACTTGACATCGTCCAGGAACTTGAACGCTTCCTCGGTGGAAAGCTCGCCGGGATACGGACCGTAGCGCGCCGCGGCGCGGCAGTGGATGCAGTTCAGGACGCAGCTCCGGGTCACTTCCCAGGCGATGAGACGGGGAAGGTATTTTTTGGGGCCGCCGGGGTGGCTCAGCCCGTCCGGCGGGTTGGTCATAGGGGGATGGGACATAGGAACTCCTTTACGGGTGAATGACAAAGGTTTCGTATATCTCGTCAAACACCGGCGCTATCTCAATGAATGCCTTTAACACCTTTGGGTCAAAATGCTCCGGCATTGTCCTGCCGTCTCCCTCTGTTATTATCTTGAAGGTTTCCTCATGCGTAAAACCTTTTTTGTACGGCCTTTTGGTGCGCAGAGCATCATACTGGTCAACAAGCATGACAATCCTGCTTTCAATTGGTGTTTCTTCTCCTTTTAAACCTCTCGGATACCCTTTGCCGTCCCATCGCTCATGATGGTTTAATGCAATAGACGCCGCTGTTTTTATCATGGGGTAGTTTGAACCCGCAAGTACTCTTTCTCCTATTGTGGTATGTTTCTTCATGATTTCAAATTCCTCGGCGGTGAGAGGCCCCGGTTTTAAGAGTATGTTGTCGGGGATTCCTATCTTGCCTATATCGTGCATGGAACTTGTGAATGTGATTACCTCTACAAACTCCATAGGCATATCCAGAGACTCGGCAATCTT
>JANPMZ010000130.1:0-4309 GCA_031427195.1 Nitrospirota bacterium | reverse complement strand
AAGCTGATCGTGATCGATACGTGCAGCGCCGGTAAGCTGGGGGACGCGATCCAGACGGCCATGCTGACCCGGGGTATGAGCGAAGACACGGCCATGAAAATCCTGAGCCGCGCCGTTGGCTCGACTATCCTGTCGGCATCGACGTCGGTACAGGAAGCGCTCGAAGGATATCAGGGACATGGGTTGTTCACGTTTGTGCTTTCAGAAGGGCTGAGCGGCAAAGCGGATAAAGGCAAGTCAGGTTTTGTCAAGACCACGGATCTGGCGGATTACGTGGATAATGAAGTTCCTGTTCTGGCGGAGAAAATTTTCAAGCGCGCACAGTATCCAACCATTTCGATAAGTGGGATGGGTTTCCCGATAGGTCAGGTGAGGTAGTTCATTGCGGATTTCGGAATGCGGAATGAAGGTCTGTGGACGGTAGAACTTGTTCCCATGCTCTGCGTGGGAACACAAGGGGTGAGACGCTCTGCGTCGGCAGGTGTTGTGACGCGGAGCGTCGTAGTATGTGCGTTCCCGTGCGGAGCTCGGGAACGAGATGAGCGGCAGTAAAGACCAGTTGCATTTTTAGCGGTTCTTTGTTAAAGTTATTTCAGTTGCCCCTTCCCATGGAGGCGTCAAAGCATCCAGAGGGTCACTTCATTAACCTTGTCATCATTGTCAAGATCAAAGAAGCGACCCCCGATACCCCCACATTTACATTGAGTGTTTGCAAAGAAAACGCAATCTGGTATAATTTCGCCACAATGGTTTCAAGGAGGTAAATCATGCTTTCAACAGGCGTGAAACGGAAGGAACAGGTAAAGGTAGATCGATTCGTAACCGATAAAAAAGGGCGCAAAGTCGCCGCGATCATCGATATCAAGGAGCTGAACAGAATTGAGGAGATGATCGAGGACGCCTCCGACCTGAAGGCCATCAGCGACAGAGTGGCGGAGCCGGTGGAGGACTACGAAGGATACAGCCGGAAAAGAAAGGCTCTCCGGCGTGTATAGGCTGACGTTTAAGAAGTCAGTGAAAAAAGAACTCGATGCCATTGCAAATCCCGACTTTTTTAAAATCGACGAAGCAATCCTTTCCCTCAAGCAACAGCCCTTTCCTTATCCTCAATCGAAAAAGTTGAAAGGTCAAGACCGATACCGGTTGCGTGTTGGTAATTACCGTGTCGTATATACGGTTGATGAAAAGCAAAAGATCATCATTATCTATCGTGTTCGACATCGAAGGGAAGTTTACCGGTAGTATGTTGTGCTTGTTCTTACGCTCTGCATGGAACGAGATAAAAGAGGGCTGTTGTTTGTGAGGAGGTACGCAGTGAAGAAATTGACGATTCTGGCGCTCTCGTTCATGTTCTGTTGCGGTATGCCCATCTTCGCCGCCGATGACCGTGGCGTGGCGGTGAAGCCGAAGCCCGCGCCAGCAGCAAGCCAGGAGCGCAAGACCGCCCTGGTCATAGGGAACAGCGCATACCTTGTCTCGCCGCTCAAAAACCCGGCTAACGACGCCCGGATCATGTCAAAGACCCTGCGCGAACTCGGATTTTCCGTGGATGAGCGCGTCAACCTGAGCCAGGGCGAGATGAAGCTTGCCATTGAGTCCTTCGGCAAGGCCATAAAACAAGGCGGGGTCGGGCTGTTCTACTACGCCGGCCACGGCATGCAGGTGAACGGCAGGAACTACCTTATCCCCGTTGACGCGGACATCCAGGGCGAGGCGGAGGTGGACATCAAAGCAGTGGACGCGGGCGCGGTTCTCGCAAAGATGGACATGGCGCAGAACAGCATGAACATCGTGATCCTCGACGCGTGCAGGAACAATCCCTTCAGCCGTAGTTTCCGCGCCGCCAATCTTGGCCTTGCCTCCATGAACGCGCCGAGCGGCACGCTGATCGCTTATGCGACTGCGCCTGGCTCGGTGGCGAGCGACGGCACGGGTGCGAACGGGCTCTACACCGAGCAGCTCGCGAGCAACATGAAAAAGCCCGGCCTGCGTATCGAGGATGTGTTCAAACAGGTGCGGTCAGGCGTGCAGGGCCAGACGCAGGGCAAGCAGGTGCCGTGGGAGTCTTCTTCGCTCGTCGGGGACTTTTACTTCGCCGGAAAGCCGGCCGGTGGAGTGGACACCTCCCGTCTCGAAGGACTTGCGGAAGGCTCAAAGGAGCGGCAGGCGGAGCTGGAGCGACTGAAGAAACTCGAAGCGGAAAACGCAAAGCAGAAAGAGAAGGAGCGGGCCGAGATAGCGAAGAAGGAACAGGAGTTTGCCGCGTTGGATGCGCAGATCGCGTCAATGAAGGGCAAACTCGGCTCCGGCGCTGCCGGGCCGGACGACAACCTCGAAAAGATGGTCGCCATGGTGGAGAAAAAAGATGCAGACGCGCGGAAGCTGGAAGAACTGAGGAAGCAGCGCGAGGAAGAAGAGCGGAAGCGGCAGGCCGAGATCGAGCGGCTGAAGAAAGAAGCGAAAGATAAACGAAAAGCCGAGATCGAGAAGGATATTGCCAATTTCGAAAAGATCGCCGTCTCACCCTATGGCAAGGACATGGTCCCCTCGGCCTGGAAGAGCCTGACAACGAAGTATGCATCCGCCGATGGCGTGACCGGCATCAGCGAAGGGGATACGAAGGAGCTTCGAGACGCGCTCGGGATCGTGACAGTGCCTGCTCCGGTGCGGGATATGAAATTCGTCGAGGTCAAAGGCGGCTGCTTTCAGATGGGCGATACTTTTGGAGATGGCGGCAGCGATGAAAAGCCCGCGCATGAGGTCTGCGTGGATGATTTTTCCATTGGTAAATACGAAGTGACGCAGGCGCAATGGGAAGCAGTCATGGGGAGCAATCCGTCGCGTTTCAAACAATGCGGCGGCAACTGTCCTGTTGAGGATGTGAGCTGGAATGACATCCAGAAGTTCATCAAGAAGCTGAACAGCCAGACAGACAGCTTCTACCGTCTGCCGACGGAAGCTGAATGGGAATACGCGGCGCGGTCCGGGGGCAAGAGCGAGAAATACTCCGGAGGCAATGATGTAGACAGCGTTGCATGGTATGATTCAAACTCCGGGAGGCAGACGCATCCGGTAGGTCAGAAGCAGCCGAATGGCCTCGGCATTTATGACATGAGCGGGAATGTATGGGAATGGTGTCAGGATTGGTATGGTGACGGCTACTACGAGAGCAGTCCCAAGGATAATCCACAAGGGCCGTCAAGTGGAAGCCGCCGCGTGCTTCGCGGCGGCTCCTGGTACAATTATGCCTTGTTCATGCGGGCGACGAGCCGGTACAGGTTCAATCCCGTCGGCAGGGACAGCGGCAACGGGTTCCGCCTCGTGAGGACCCGTTAGAATTTTGATCTTTTACCGTTTTACCGTTTTGATCTTACAAGGGGTACAGGGGCGTAGCCCCTGTCCGCGATGTACTTGTTCCCACGCTCCGCGTGGGAACACAAGAGCAGCGGCGCTCTGCGCCGTGCAGCAGTGTAGTGGCGCGGAGCGCCGGGGTCTGTGCGTTCCCACGCGGAGCGTGGGAACGAGGAATATGAGCATGGGAACGAGGAACAAACGAGGAGCGCGAGGAGCGCCGACGCAACCATGACACGCAGCCGCTACACGATAAAAGAACCAGCCCTCCCGCACTTTCTCACCTGCACCGTAGTCAACTGGCTGCCGCTCTTCAGCGACCGTACGAACGCGCAAATTCTTCTCGACTCCCTGGCCTGGCTTCAACAGGAAAACCGCATGCGCCTATACGGGTATGTAATCATGGAAAATCATATCCATCTTGTCGCGGGCGCGGACGACAGGCTTAAGCAGCTTGCCTTCTATAAAGAAGCGCACAAAAGAGACAGAGAGCATCAGGTGTGGTAGGAGGGCTCTCATCCCCAGGCGATCCTGGGAGAGGAAATGATGCGGCAGAAGCTGGATTACCTGCATTATAATCCAGTTCGGCGCGGATACGTGGACACGCCCGAGCACTGGCGCTATTCCAGCGCGCGTGACTATGCCGGCGCAGCGGGGTTGCTCCCGGTCACGACAACGTGGTAGAGTAGACTTATACTGTGCGTTGTACTCGTTGTGCTTGTTCCCATGCTCCGCATGGGAACACAAGAAGAGCGGTGCCCTGCACCGCGAGGTAGCGTTGCGGCGCGGAGCGCCAGGATCTATGCGTTCCCACGCAGAGCGTGGGAACGAGAAGAATGGTTTCGTTCCGCTTCCCGGAGAGGGGCTGTTTACTTGTTTTACTTGTTCCCACGCTCCGCGTGGGAACACAAGATGAGCGACGTTCCGCGTCGCGGTGTAGCATAGAGTGTGATATCAG
>JANPMZ010000129.1:0-4958 GCA_031427195.1 Nitrospirota bacterium | reverse complement strand
CCATTCCTCGATCTTCTTCCTGATCTCCGGCATGGCCTTCTGTGTTGCCTCGATCCCCGCCTGCATGCAGCGCTTCTTCTGGGTGAAATCGAGCATGGCCACACCGCCGACTTGAGGCGAGATGAGCACATCGGATTCTTTTTTCTTGTATCGTACGTTCTCGTTGAACATGATGTTCACGGCCTGGAGCATCACGTCGACAATATTGTTGATATTGAAGTTCGCCACATTCTCGCTGATGTCCACCGCGATCACGAGGTCTGCGCCTTTCTCGCGAGCAACAGCGATCGGGATATTATCCATCAGGCCACCGTCAACGAGCAGCTTGCCCTGATGGTCCACGGGATTGAACACTCCCGGAATGGCGCTGCTGGCATGTACTGCCTTTGCCACCGAACCCCGGTCGAGCACAACGCGCGTGCCGCGGTTCAGGTCGGTGGCCACAGCGGCAAAAGGCAGCTTCAGGTCCTCGATATTTACCGTCGTGATCTTCGTTTTCACGAATTCCTCGAGCTTGTCGCCCTTGGCCAGACCCATGCCGGTAAAGGCGTTCATGATGCCGAAATCGAAGATACTGTCCTTCTCAAGCAGGAAGGCGGTCCATTCGAGTTCGAAGCTGTTCATATCGCTGGCGTAGATCGCGCCGATAAGGCTGCCGACGCTCGTACCCACGATCATGTCGATCGGGATTTTCTCCTGCTCGAGCGCCCGGATCACGCCGATGTGGGCGAACCCCCGGGCTGCCCCGCCTCCGAGCACCAGGGCTATCTTCGGCTTCGGCAGCTCAACAACGGGCGGCGGCATTGAAACGCAGGAAGCGCACATGCCCATGACTATTATTACTATTATGGTGAATGGTATCCGTCTTATCTTTTTCATCGTTACCTCATATAGTAATAGTAGCAAGTAGCAAAGGGTAAGGCAGGTTTTGCCCCAACTACCGTTACTGACGCAAGGAAAAAGGTGCTTCTCCTGCCTCCTGCTTCTCCTCCTCCATCATCTTGGCAACTTTTTCGTAAAGCTCTTTCACGATCCCGTCATAATCCCTGTTCTCCGGAAAGTTCGGATTGCAAACACGACCGTCACCTTCGCAAGCAAGGGAAATGCCGTGCCCGGAACGAGGATTTCAGGCAGGGGAGCCGGGGCCGTTCCCCCTGGCAACAGACTATTTTACGGCCTTCTTCATATCATGGTCAGCCTTTTTCCATCCCTGCTTGGCGGCCTTGTCAATGGCCTTCATGTCCTTCTTTGCCTTCTTATCCACCGGCTTGAACACTTTTTTGGCATTTTTGTCGATCTCCTTCACCACCTTTTTCATCCCCTGGTGAACTTCTTTGAAACCTTCTTTTGCCTCATCGGCAAAGGCCTTGGCCGGGGACAGGAATAAGGACAGGGCAAGTATGATCGCTATTCTCAGCATGTCAGCCTCCTTGCAGCGCATATAATCGAACATTGACAACATACCGTGATGCGAGGAAATTGTCAAGAGTGGGGCCCCTTCGTTCACCGATAATGTTCCTTGACTCTCTTGCCCGTTTTGCCTACACTTGAAATACTCAGCAGTTCTTGCTGCAGGCCGGCCCGCTTTCACCGGTCGGGTCATTACACTCACGCCGAAGGAGACGCCATGCCGAAAATGCCGAAGCAATACCTCACGAACCAGAAGCGCTATAAAGGATTCATGAAAGCACTGGAGAACCTGGGCAAGGCCGCGAAGGCCGCTGGCCCGCTGAACAAAAAAACCTCGGAGCTGGTCCAGCTCGCCGCGGCCGCGGCGGTCCATTCAGAAGGCTCGGTGCACTCCCATACCCGGAGAGCGCTTGCTGCTGGCGCGAAACCCGAGGAGATCCGCCATGCCGTGGTCCTGCTCACGAGCACCATCGGCTTCCCCTCGGTCTCGGCAGCGCTCTCCTGGGTCGATGACGTGCTCGAGAAGAAGCGGCTGGTCTAATATTGACGCACTCACGAAAGTCATAATCTACCGCCGAGACGCAGAGGCGCAGAGAAAATCCAGATTATTGTCAATACGCATTTCTCCGTGTCTCCGCGCCTCTGCGGTAAATTATGATTTTTTAAGATATTGCCAAAGGTTATTTCGGTGCTCATGAAACAACTCATTTTCATCGGTGACTCCTTGACCGAATGGGGCGATTGGCAGCGCCGGTTCCCCGACTACGCCGTGACCAACCTCGGTATCTCGGGAGAAACGGTCGAAGGCCTGCTGGCCCGGCGCGAGCGCATCCGCGCGCAAGTCGAGAACCCCGGCCATATCTTCCTCATGACCGGCATCAACAACATCGCAAACGAACAATACGACATCATCGAACCGTACCGCGAGCTCGTCCGCAATCTCACCACCTGGTACAAACGAACAACCGTCGTGGTCCAAAGCATCCTGCCGGTGGAGCTGACCTGGATCAGTAGTGATGTGATCAGGGACACCAACCGTGAGCTCGAACAGCTCGCAACGGAATTCAACGCTGAGTATCTTGACGTCTACCGGGTCTTCGTCGATGACCAGGGCAATCCCAAGATCGGCTATCTCCAGGATGACGGTGTGCATCTCGGCAGCAAGGGTTATGATGCGTGGGTGAAGGAAGTGGCAGGATTTCTGAAGAGGTAAACTTCGAGAACCTCCGATTATAGAGCGCCGCATAAGGGTGCGCGATCACCCTCTCCTTCAAGGAGAGGGCCGGGGTGAGGATGGGTTTGTGCAGCGGTTTTATAATACCCATCCCCACCGTAATCCTCCCCTTGAAGGGGAGGAAACTTGTTTTCGATCTGAGATCAATAGACCGCTTGTTGCATTACTTGTGCGGATGTCAATAACTTGTCAATCCAGGGGCCAATAATAGACGCCGCTGATTTCATGGTCGGTAAATAGGAAAACATGACACTCACAAACCCTCTCATCATCGCCGCAATGCTCTTTGCACTTCTCGGCATTATCTTTCTTACCTTAACCATAACAGCCCTGAAGAAGAGAACCTTATTCGGCACGACCCTGGGCTTCGTGATCGCACTGCTGATGCTCACCTTGTCCGCCCTGTTCGGCACCATAAGCATTGCCATTCAGGGGTATCACGCATTGACCTTTGAGGAACGTGCTGCGACCGTGAACATTCAGCCGATTGGTGAGCAGAAGTTCATTGCCCGGTTTACCCTGCCCGACGGCAGCGAAAAAGTATTCCCGCTTGCCGGTGATCAGCTTTATATTGATGCCCACATTCTCAAATGGAAACCGCTTGCAAACATATTCGGACTGCACACCTCCTATGAACTCGATCGGGTCGCCGGTCGCTACACGAGCCTCAACGATGAAACGACAAAGGTCCGTACGGTATATTCCTTGTCAAAAGACGTACCCCTGAATATGTTCGAGCTCCGCCGCAGGTTCACGTTTCTTAATCCGCTGCTCGATGCTGAGTACGGGTCCGCAACATTCATCAACTCGAACAGCCCGGAAGAATTCAGGGTAATGGTTTCGACAACAGGACTGCTGATCAGAAAAACTGAAAAAGAGACTGGGCAGTAACCGGCATGGTTGAGGGCTCACCGATAACCTATGGACAATAACCTCCTCGAATCATCTTTTGGCATCTATTGGGGTCACCGGTCACAAGCGGAGATTGTTGATGTTGTCGTTCGTAAAACCGGCAAGACGCTGGAAGGGATCAAGCAGGAGAAGGGGCCGCTTCGGCAGAATATCATGGATTTACCGCATCGGCAGGGCTTGACGAATCCGGAGATCGGGCTGCTGTTCGGATTAGACTATTCATCGGTAAGCCAGGAGCGTAAACGGTTGCGGCAATGTTTGGAGAAAGACAAGAAGGTATTTGCATTACACCGAGATATTGAATAGGAAATGACAAGGTTAAAGAAGTGACCCCAAAGGGCTATGACCCCCAAGGGCAAGGGACGAACGGTGTAGACCCCGACCAGTTGGAAGCTCATCGCGTTGACAGAAGCTCATCGCGTTGTTGCTTTGAGCATGGGTTTCTGTTATGTTGTAGTTGCCGTGTGTTCGCAGATCGTATCACGCGGACAGATCGTTATCCGTGATCAACGGAAATTTATCCCCTTCGAGGAGATGAACAGGGATGTCTCACGATTATCATGGAACGCTGCGAAAAGAAATCCTTTCGCTCATCCCGGAGAAAGTGGAACGGGTTCTCGACGTAGGTTGCGGAACAGGCAAGACGGTCCTGTGGCTGAAGGAAATGAAATCATGCACCTGGACGGCAGGAGTGGAGCTGGTTCCTTCGGCGGCAGCCGAGGCCCGGACAAAGCTGGATGCCGTCTATGAAGGCAATATTGAGCAGATGGAATTGCCGATAGAAAAATCCTCTCTGGACCTCATCCTTTGCCTCGATATTCTGGAACATCTCGTTGATCCCTGGACGGTAACGCGGCGTTTGCAGGAATTGCTGAAGCCCGGAGGGGCTTTAATCGCAAGCCTTCCCAATATAGGCAGCAAGAGAGTGCTTATTCCGCTCGTGCTGAAAGGAGAGTGGAAGTACGAGGAGTGGGGGATCCTGGATAAGACCCATCTTCGGTTCTTTGCGCGGAAAAACGCACGGGAACTGCTGACGTCCGCTGGATTGGCGGTGGACAAGGTGGAAGTTACCGGTGGTTTCACCCGCGGCTGGCATGGCAGTATTCTGAAGAAAGTTTTGCCGGAGAGCTTAAAATCTTTTTTTGTAAGGCAGTACATACTAAGAGGCATAAAAAAAATTGACTAATCTGAGCAATGGTATACTACCTCTATGGACAATAACCTCCTCGAAGGCTATCCCGTTCTGATTGAAATTCCGATTGCCTGGGGCGACATGGATGCGTTCCAGCATGTGAACAACGTCGCCTACTTCCGATATTTCGAGAGCGCCCGCATCCTGTACTCCGAGAAGCTCGGACTGCACAAGTACAAGGACGAGACCGGCATCGGTCCGATCCTGGGA
>JANPMZ010000128.1:0-8483 GCA_031427195.1 Nitrospirota bacterium | reverse complement strand
TACCGTTTTCGTAGACTCCACGTAACGCGATCATATCAATACTCTCCCCTTTTTCCTTTTCCTACCAATGAGTTTACATCGAATACCGAAAGCTGTCAAATACTTAAAGGACCTAAACCTCGGGTACGGACGTTGTTGCTGTTCTATTTCCTACTTCCCTATACAAAACTCACTAAAAATCCGTTCCAGAATATCATCCGTATAGGTAGCGCCGATGATGAGCCCCAGGCTGTCCAGCGCCCCCCGGAGATCGACAGCAATGAACTCCGGCGATTGCGCGGCACTGGCGGATTCGAGTGCTTTGTCCAAGCTTGCTTTGGCCTGATCAAGAGCGGTCACGTGCCGGTGGTTCACTGCCCAGGCATGTTCCTTCGGCATGACCATGCCCTGCTTGGCCATGGCAGCGATCGCGCTTTTGAGAGCTGAAAGCCCTTCCCCGGTAAGGCAGGAAAGCGAGACCTGTTGATGCGGCAATGCTATCTGCTCAAGCTGCCTTGGCTTATCCGTCTTGTTCAGAACTAGAACGGCCTTCTTATCCGTGATGCCGGTGAACACTTGGCGGTCCTCGTCCGAAAGCGGCTGGGAGCTATCGAGCACAACGAGCACGATGTCGGCGGATTCGATGGCAGCATGGCTTCTGCGCACTCCCTCCTGCTCCACCACATCATGGCTATGGCGTATGCCTGCGGTGTCCAGGATCCTGATTGGCACGCCATCGATGTTCAGGAACTCCTCGATAATATCCCTCGTCGTACCCGGGATGTCGGTCACGATCGCCCGGTCCTGTTTGAGAAGAGCGTTCAGGAGCGACGACTTGCCCACGTTCGGCTTGCCAACGATGGCTGCGGCGAAACCTTCGCGCAGGATCCTGCCTGCGGCAAAACTGGACTGCAACAACGCGACATCCTCGGCCAGGGCCGCGATCTCACGAGCCAGGGGCCCCCCGGACTGGGTTTCAATATCTTCCTCGGGGAAATCAATGCCAGCTTCCACCGATGCGATAATCCCAATGAGTCGGTCGCGGAGTGTTGTAACCTCTTTTGAAAGACCGCCCAAGAGCTGCTCGTTCGCCGCGCGATGGGCCCGCTCCGTGCGCGCCGAGATTATGTCCATCACTGCCTCGGCCTGGGTAAGGTCGATCCTGCCGTTCAAAAAAGCGCGCTTCGTGAACTCGCCGGGCTCTGCCTGGCGCGCACCGGAAGCAACGAGCAGCGCGACCGTCCGCCAGAGCGGCATCATGCCGCCATGACAATTGATCTCGACCACGTCCTCCCGCGTATAGGTGGCGGTCGCTCGCATAAGGCTCACCAGCGCTTCATCGATGATCTCTTCCGTGACGGGATCGACCACATGGCCGTAGTGAATCGTATGAGTCATTGCAGAAGACAGGTCCGATCCTGTTCGCGGACGGAACACCTGCGACGCTATCTCAATTGCATCCCTTCCGCTTACGCGGATAATCCCGATCCCGCCCTGTCCCGGCGCGGTCGATACAGCGCATATGGTGTCGTGATCAAACATGGCCGGTATATTACCACAAAGCACAAGGTCTCAAAACATCTTTTTGCCGCTGAAGGCCAAACGGCTCTTCCTTATTATGGAGTTTTTGTGATACAATAAAGGACTTGTTACAAAGTCTCGGCGGTGAATAATAACTTTTTACGCAGGAACGAGCCATGCAAGCAAAACAGCTTTGGGAACAATACAAGCAGCGCCTTTGCGTCACTTCCTCGATCGGCATCATGCTCGATACGAGCAGAATGAACATTGAAGACGGCTTCCTGAACCGGATGGAGCCAGAGATGCAGAAAGCCTTTGCTGCCATGGACGCGCTCGAGGCCGGCGGCATCGCGAACCCTGACGAGAACCGCATGGTCGGCCACTACTGGCTCCGTGCGCCGGAGCGCGCACCTTCAGCCCAGATCAGACGGGAGCTCGAGGAGACGCAGCAGGCTATCAAAGACTTTGCCTTTTCCGTACATGCAGGCAAGATCGTTCCGCGAAAGTACGCCCTTTTCTCAAGGATATTGATCATCGGCATCGGCGGGTCGGCCCTGGGTCCCCAATTCATAGCGAGCGCGCTCGGTGCGTCCGCGGACAGGATGAAGCCCTATTTTCTGGATAATACCGATCCGGACGGAATAGACCGCGTGCTTGCCGGGATCGGCAATGAACTTCAAAATACACTGACCATCGTCATCTCTAAGAGCGGCGGAACCGCCGAGACGCGGAACAGCATGCTCGAGGCTGCTGAAGCTTACAAAAAAGCAGGGCTTTCGTTTGAGCGCCAGGCTGTTGCAATAACCGAGGTGGGAAGCAAGCTCTACGAAATAGCAAAAAAGAGCGGCTGGCTGGCAATCTTCCCGATGTGGGACTGGATCGGTGGGAGAACGTCCGTAATGTCGGCTGTTGGTCTGCTGCCGGCAGCATTGCAGGGAATAGATATAGAAGAGTTCCTGCGGGGTGCGGCCCAATGCGATGAGGCAACGCGGACCAAAGATATGGGTTCAAATCCCGCGGCTCTCCTGGCCCTTGCCTGGCATCACGCCACGGGCGGCAAAGGAGCAAAGGACATGGTAATTCTGCCGTATAAGGATCGGCTCATGCTCTTTGCGAAATACCTCCAGCAGTTAGTCATGGAGTCGCTCGGTAAAGAGAAGGACTTGGACGGCAATATCGTGAACCAGGGCCTTACGGTCTACGGGAACAAGGGTACCACGGACCAGCATGCCTACGTGCAGCAGCTGCGCGAGGGCGTGAACAATTTTTTTGCCACCTTCGTCGAAGTGCTTCATGACCGAAATGCATCGTCCCTGGAGGTGGAGCCCGGCGTCACCTGCGGCGATTTTCTGAGCGCCTATCTCCAGGGAACACGGAACGCTTTGTACGAGAACAACCGGGAATCGATCACCATCACCATCGACCGGCTCGATGCGCGGTCCATCGGCGCCCTGATCGCGCTGTATGAACGGGCCGTGGGTTTCTACGCCCTGCTCGTGAACGTGAACGCCTATCACCAGCCCGGCGTGGAGGCGGGGAAAAAAATGGCCGGCGCGATCATTAAGCTTCAGCACGATGCGCTCTCCCTGGTGCGCAGCAATCCCGGGCGGTCCTTTACCGTTGAAGAAGCGGCAACGGCGATCAAAGCCGAAGAGCAGGTCGAGTCGCTCTTCAAGATCCTGGAGCATGCAAGCATGAACGAAGACCACCGCGTGAAACGCATACCGGGCAAGAACATCTTCGATGCGCGTTATCAGAGCTCGGAGCAATAAAGCCTCATGCATGAACGGCTCGCGGACATTTTGAACGACTACGGTATCGCCATGGAACAGGCCTCATCATGGGCCTTTGGCGCGCCGGAGTCATTGCTCTCGCACACCCGGGAGGAGATCAAGTGGGCGGTCAAGAACAGCCTGACCTTCCTCACCCGGGAGAACGAGAAGAAACGCCTCCTGTTGCGCTCGAGCTTTATCAATCTGGCACTGTTCATTCCTGATGAGGAGGCCGCGGTTTCTGCCAAGGCGCAGGCAGCGCTCAAGTCAGGCGATGTCAAGAACCTGAATCTGGAAGAGATGAAACAGGCGCTGGAGATCCTGAAGCGCATCACCAGCGACCAGCAGGTGCTCATTCAGGAGATCGACGCGTTTTTGTCGAAGTGAACGATGATGGAAAGTAGCTCTTCCGGTGGATAGACTGAAGGTAGAAAGCGGTATGCATGGAAAATGAGATTTTTTGCCGTCGGCTTGTGAGAACAAAGTCACGGCTGGTGAACTTTGTACGGTCGAAAACCACGGTGTTAATTCCTAACCACTTCTACAAATACGCCGAGAAGTACGGCTTAATCTCCCGCAGCACATCATCCGCCGCGAGCGGCACCATCTGGGCAAAACAATCAAGGTTCACCAGCGCGTTCACGTTGGCATCCTTCTTCGCGGCATCGCGCAGCCGCACCGCAAAATCCCGGTTCACGATGCCGACTTTGGCGTAAACGTTTGCCAGGCCGTCCAGGGTCCAGGGCGGCGTGCCGCCGTCCTGCTTCTGAAAATATTGCGCCATCAGATACATGGTCGCCATCCTGAAGATGGTCTCGTCCAGCGAGGCAAAGGGCAGGTGAAAGCGGACCATGGGCTTTAAATGTGCCATGACCGGACAGCCGCTCGTGGTCATGATGATGCCGATGAGCGGGCTCAGGCCTGCCTGAATGGTCGTTGACTTGGAGTACGTGCGCTCTTCGACCGCCACGTTGACATCGACGCTCTCGTGAGACACGATGTCCTTGAACTGTTCGGCAATATCCGCGAAGTTCAGCGCCACCGGGCAGTAGAGGTGCTCCCGTTCGCTGACCGGACAGTTCTCGCATTTCTTATGGGTCAACAGCGCCCAGAGGGGCGGGTTCGGTCGCTTCTCAAGCTGCAGCGCCAACGTTGCCCGGTCCAGGATCAAAATAAATTTCTTGGTCACGCCATTCTTGAACGTGTAGGTATAAGCGATCGTTATCGGTGTTCCCATTGCCTGTGCCCCTCCTGAGAAAACAACTTTATAGCAGGGCCCGCGCCTTGTCAAGCCGAATGATGCAAATTAGCTGTTGCAGTTCAGGATGATAAGAATTATACTGCTTCACGAAGAGAATGCCGCCGGCCCTCCACTTGGGCCGGCGGCAATTATTACGAAGGAGACCACCCATGGCAGAGGCAAAAAAAGGCGACACCGTATTGGTACACTACACCGGCAAACTGGCGGACGGCACCGTGTTCGACACGTCAACGGAACGTCATCCCCTGAAATTCACCATCGGCAACGGACAGGTGATCGCGGGATTCGAACAGGCGATCATCGGCATGGGCCCGGGAGACTCGAAAACCACCCGCATTCCCCCTGATCAGGCTTACGGGGAACACCGCAAGGACCTTGTCACCACCCTCAGCCGGAGCCAGCTGCCGCAGGGCATGAACCCCCAGGTGGGACAGCGTCTTGAACTCACGCAGGAGAACGATAAAACCGCGCTCGTTACCATCGTAGGCGTCACCGATACCGACCTGATGCTCGATGCCAACCATCCCCTTGCCGGTAAAGAATTGACCTTTGACCTGCAGCTCGGGACCATTGAATAATACCATGGAACTATGAACAGGGACCAATCGCGATCGGCATTCCACATCGTCCTGTACTATCTGGTGTTCGGCATTGTCTGGATCGCCATCTCCGACCGGGTGCTGGAACAGCTCGTCCAGGACCCGCACCGCCTGAGCGCGCTCCAGACCTACAAGGGCTGGGCTTTCGTTCTTGCCAGCGCCCTGCTGCTCTATCTCACCATCCAGCGCGAGCTCCGTGCAGGCCTGCGAACGGACCAGGCCCTGCGCGAATCCGAAGAAAAGTACCACTCCCTCATTGAAACGGCCAACGACGCCGTATTCATCGTCGACGCCGACACCGGCATCATCCTTGATACCAACAAACGGGCCTGCGATCTTCTCGGCCTGCCCCGCGATAGCATCATCGGCATGCACCAGCGGGACATACATCCTGCCGAAGATATCGACAAATGCAGGGAGCTCCTCGAAGCTTCGGTCAAAAAAGGCGGGGTCATCGCCGGCGAGCTCTGCGTGTTCCACCGTGAGGGCCGCACCATACCCGTGGAGGTGAGCGGCACGACCGTGGAGCGGGGTGGCAGGCGGTTCCTCCAGCTTTTCTTCCGCGACATCTCCCTGCGCAAAGCAGCCGAAAACCTGGCGCAAAAGCGCCTTCAGCGTCTCGCGGCGCTCCATGCCATTGACCTGATCATCAGCTCCAGCCTGGATCTTCGCGTTACGCTCTCGGAGGTCCTGGATCTTGTCATCTCCCAACTCCACGTTGACGCCGCCGACATCCTGCTCCTGAACACGGACACCCAGATGCTCACCTACGCCGCCGGACGCGGATTCCGGACCCCCACCATCGAGCAGTTCAGCCTCCGCATGGGCGAAGGCCTTGCCGGCACTGCCGCACTTGAGCACCGGAGCATCAGCGTCCCTGATCTTCGCGACCCCGCCAGCGGTTTTCTGCGCGCGCCGCTACTCGAAAGCGAGGGCTTTATCGCCTACGCGGTCGTGCCGCTCATGGCAAAGGGGAAGGTACAGGGCGTGCTCGAGGTGCTGCACCGCTCGCCCTGGAACGTTGATGCGGAATGGCAGAGCTACCTCGAGGCCCTTGCCGCCCAGGCAGCCATTGCCATAGACAACGCGGCACTTTTTGATGAGCTTCAGCAATCAGCCATCGAGGTCACCCTGGCCTACGATGCCACGCTCGCGGGCTGGGCCCGCGCGCTCGACCTTCGGAGCAAGGAGACCGAGCGCCATACCGAACGAGTAGCTGAAATGACCCTCCGCCTCGCCCGGACCATGGGCATGGGAGCAAAGGAGCTGGTGCATGTACGGCGCGGCG
This sequence comes from Nitrospirota bacterium, assembly GCA_031427195.1. Lineage (GTDB taxonomy): Bacteria > Nitrospirota > UBA9217 > UBA9217 > UBA9217 > GWC2-56-14. Next base: position 2,063 of record JANPMZ010000128.1, on the reverse strand, counting down.
CCCTCCTGCATGATATCGGCAAGATCGGCATCCCCGACAATATCCTGCTCAAGCCGGGCCCTCTGACCGACGAAGAGTGGACGATGATGCGCCGTCACCCCCTGTTTGCTTTCGAAATGCTCCAGCCCATCGCCTATCTGCGCCCGGCCCTGGACATCCCCTACTGTCACCATGAGTGGTGGGACGGCACGGGCTATCCGCGAAGTCTCAAGGGCGAACAGATCCCTCTTGCGGCCCGCATCTTTGCTGTTGCCGATGTATGGGACGCTCTTATTGCAAAGGACCGTCCCTACCGGCAGGGACTTTCCAAAGAAGAGATCCGCGAACATATCCGCTCCCTCTCCGGCAACCACCTGGACCCCAGGGTTGTGGACACCTTCCTGAGCATGGAGTGGTAAAGTATACCTCAGAATATCCGTCGTCCCCGAACGTCTCTATCGGGGACCCAGTGACATTAAAACCCTGGATTCCCGATAAAAGCGTTCGGGAATGACGAAAGAGCAAGGTATGGGCATGTAGACAAAAGAATGAGGAACCCATGAGCCTCAACTCCCCATTCGACCAGAACGCAGAACAATACGACGCCTGGTTCGAACAACATTCCCTTGTCTACCGGTCCGAAGTCGAAGCGATCCGCATGCTCCTGCCTGAACCGGGCAAGGGGCTCGAGATCGGTGTAGGCAGCGGCCTCTTCGCGGCTCCTCTCGGCATCCAAACCGGTATTGAACCATCAGCCGTCATGGGCGACCGCGCGCAAAAGCGCGGCATCACCGTGGTCAAGGGTGTGGCCGAAGCGCTTCCGTTCCAGGAGAATGAGTTCGACACGGCACTCATGGTCACCACGGTCTGCTTTCTGGATGATATTGAGCGGGCTTTCCAGGAGGCCTTCCGCGTGCTCAAACCCGGGGGCGCTTTCATCATCGGCTTCGTTGACCGGGACAGTCCCATCGGCAAAGCCTACGAACAGAGAAAGAGCGAAAGCCTGTTCTACAAAGATGCGACCTTCTATACCGTCGACGACCTCGTCACGCAGCTCAAGCAGGCGGGATTTTCGCTGTTCAGCTTCAGCCAGACGCTCTTCGGTCCCCTTGATGAAATGCGCGAGCCGGACCAGGCCAGGAAGGGCCACGGCGAGGGTTCCTTTGTGGTGATCAAAGCGGAAAAGAACCCCTGAAAAAGATTGCGGATCATCTTCAATTTCACTATACTGCGGCCTACAAAAGAGCAAAGAACTTTAAGAACAAATATTGTTTCAAGATCTAACCCTGATTGCCCGATGATTATGATTAAACGTCTCCAGAAAAGCGCCGGGGTGTATATTGATGCCGGCAACAGGTTTCTCAGGAATATTTCACCGGAATGGATGAAAAAATCCGACGCGAAGAGGAGCCGTCCGCTCAGCATCGGGATTCCCCGAATGTTTTTCTACTATATCTACCCCGAGCTGTGGGAGACCTTCTTTCGCGAACTGGGACTGAAACCAGTGGTTTCCAGGCCTACAACCACCAGGACGGTGGAGCAAGCCTCCCGGATCTCCGAGACAGAACACTGCCTGCCCAACAAACTGTTTGATGCGCACCTTGCCGAGCTTGTGGGCAGCGTTGACCTGGTATTTGTGCCCCGGGTCCTGTCAACCGTTAAAAACCATCTCTCCTGTCCCAAATTCGGCCCGCTCCCGGACGCGGCACGGGCGGACATCGCACGGGACGCGGAAGTGTTGTCCATTGACCTTGACGAGACCAGGCTTCCTTTATCCAAAAGCCTGCTGCTCCTCGGCAACAAGTTACAGATACAAAAGAGTATAACCCTGTCCGCCATACAAACCGCGTTCAGCGCCATGGAAGCGGCGAATAAAAAAATAGTTCTTCCTGCTAAAAAAACCGGGGTGCTGCGTTTTTTGCTTATAGGACACCCCTATACCCTTCATGACAATTTTATCGCGGGACCGATTCTCAACAAGTTGGAAAGCATGGGCGTGGAAGTCGAACTGATGTCTTTCGCGGACGACACTCCGGCAAAGAGTTATATCCTCTGGAGCACAGCCAATAAAATTTACCATACGA
>JANPMZ010000127.1:0-3864 GCA_031427195.1 Nitrospirota bacterium | reverse complement strand
AACGCTCTCCAGTCTTTCCTTTCACCTCGACCAAAGCCATGGCAAACGCAAAAAGAAAAGGGATATGACGTTCAACCACAAGGAGCGGACCGTTGTCGTGCGTTCGGGGGGGAAAGAGGCCACCTATCCCGTGCCAGCCGGCACGCAGGACGCGCTCTCCGCCCTGTACTATCTGAGGACGATCGAGGACCTTACAAATGGGAAAACGATCACCTTCGATGTGCACGACGATGATAAGACCTGGAAGGTGGACGTGCAGGTGCTGGGGAGGGAAAAGATCACGACCTTCTTCGGCGAGACCAATACGATCAAACTCAGGACCTATCCCCAATATGAAGGGGTCTTCCAGAACAAAGGCGAGATCTATTTCTGGCTCACGGACGATGCCCGGAGGATACCGGTGCTCATGAAAAGCGTCATCAGCATCGGATCGATCGTCTCCACACTGGTGGACCTGAAACCCGGAGAACAGAAAAAATGACCACGAAAACCGAATCCAAACGCCTCAGAGCATGCATCGATAAATTTCCCAAAACACGGACGCTCGTGGTCGGCGATGTCATGCTCGACCATTACATCTGGGGACAGGTGTCGCGCATCTCACCGGAGGCGCCGGTACCGGTCGTGAACGTCACCAGGGAGAACCTGCTGCTCGGCGCTGCAACCAATGTGGTGAACAACATCCATGCCCTCGGCGGCAAGGTCGGCATCTGCGGCGTCATCGGCAATGACGATGCAGGCAGACAGCTCGTGCATATGCTGCGAGAACAGGGCATCCATACCGACGGCCTCATTGTGGAGCACAACCGGCCGACGACGATCAAGACGCGGATTATTGCCCACAGCCAGCAGGTGGTGCGGTTCGACCGCGAAGCGAAGAGCAGCCTTGAAAAGGAAACCCACCGGCAGATCTATGCGTACGTAAAACAGCAGGTCCTGAAAGGCCTGGATGCGATCATAGTGTCCGACTATTGCAAAGGGGTCGTCACCAGGGAGCTCGTGCGCGATATCGTGGCCCTCGCGAAGAAGCATAAGGTCGTCGTGTCCGTGGACCCCAAAATCAGCCACTTCGGCATTTACCGCGGCGTTACCATCCTGACCCCGAACACCAAAGAAGCCTCGCTGGGTTCCAAGATTGATATCGATGATGAGAAGAGCCTGATCAGTGCCGGCAAACAACTGCTCGGCCGCCTCAAATGCACCGCGGTGCTCATCACCCGCGGTGAACACGGTATGAGCCTTTTCGAGCGGGGAGGGATCACCCACATTCCGACCGTTGCACGCGAGGTTTACGACGTCACCGGAGCCGGCGATACGGTCATCAGCGTGCTCACCCTGGCGATGGCGGCCGGGGCAAGCCTCGGCGATGCCGCACGGCTGTCGAATTTTGCGGCCGGCATCGTGGTCGGCATTGTCGGGACCGCCACCGTGAAACCCGAAGAATTAAAACAAAAGATCTTGGCGGACAGCGCGCCGGAGAAGCAATCGAAGTGACGGAAATGAAACCGCAGAATAAAAACATTTTCGCGCAGAGGCGCGGAGACGCAGGGAAGGCAACGGACTTAATGCCTGTTTTTAAAAGCTAAAGATAAAAAATGATTTTATGATGTTTAACGCTTTCCCTGCGCCTCTGCGACTCTGCGGGAGACGCCTTTGCCTAAGCTGAATAGCTACGAATAAGTTGCGGTTGTTTGATTTTGCGCCACTACAGAAGGGAACCAATTCATGAAAATTTCCGTAATCGGAACAGGCTACGTCGGCCTCGTTACCGGCACCTGCCTTGCTGAAAGCGGCAGCGACGTCATCTGCATGGACATCGATAAAAAAAAGATCGACCTGCTCAATGCAGGCAGCGTCCCGATCTATGAACCGGGACTGGAAGAACTGATCAAGCGGAACGTGGCCCACGGCAGGCTGAGCTTTACCACCGACATCCGTTCCGCGGTCAGGAAAGCGGACGTCATTTTCATTGCCGTGGGAACGCCGCCGGGAGAGGACGGTTCTGCGGACCTGAAATACGTGCTCGGCGCGGCCCGTGATATCGGCACGCATCTGACCGGATATACGGTCGTCATCAACAAGAGCACGGTCCCCGTCGGCACCGGCGACAAGGTCAGGGCGGCCATTGCAGGCAGGACCAGGCAGAAGTTCGATGTTGTTTCCAACCCCGAGTTCCTGAAGGAGGGCGCGGCAATCGAAGACTTTATGAAACCCGATCGCGTCGTCATCGGCGTCGACAGCCCCAAAGCGGCAGCGCTGATGCAGGAGCTCTATGCGCCGTTCGTCCGCACGGGGAAACCGATCCTGATCATGGACGTCAGAAGCGCGGAGATGACCAAGTACGCATCGAACGCCATGCTCGCCACGAAGATATCCTTTATCAACGAAATGGCGGTCATCTGCGCCAGCCTCGGCGCTGATATCGACAACGTGCGCAAGGGGATGGGCTACGACCGGCGCATCGGCTTCGAGTTTCTCTTCCCGGGCGTGGGCTACGGCGGGTCCTGCTTTCCCAAAGATGTAAAAGCTCTGGTCCAGACCGCCAAAGACCATGGCGTTGACGCAAAAGTGCTGAGGTCCGTCGAAGCGGTGAACGAACGGCAGAAGAAGCAGTTGTCAACGATGCTGCTCAGACACTTTACGGAAAAAGGGACCAAAAAAGCAGCTTCCCTGAAAAAGCCGCTGGAAGGCAAAGTGATCGCCGTCTGGGGACTTTCCTTTAAACCGAACACCGATGATATGCGCGAGGCGCCGTCGGTCGTCATTATCAACAGCCTGCTTCGCGCCGGGGCCGCTGTCAGGGCGCACGATCCCATCGCCGGACCTGAGGCCCGCAAAATTTTCAAGAACAGGATCGGGATCATGCAGGACGGCTATGAAGCGCTCCGCGGGGCCGATGCGCTCGCGGTGGTGACCGAGTGGAACGAGTTCCGGAAGCCCGACTTTCAAAAAATAAAAAAGCTCATGAAAAAACCGGTCATCTTCGACGGCAGGAATATCTATAACCAGGAAGAGCTGAGGAAGATGGGCTTTACCTACTACGGCATCGGGAGAAGATGACATGCGAATACTGGTTACGGGCGGCGCTGGATTTTTAGGGTCGCATTTGTGCGAACGACTGCTCAAGGAAGGGCATGAGGTGCTTTGCCTGGATAATTTTTTTACCGGCAGAAAAAACAACATTACGGAATTCTTAAAGAACCCCGCTTTCGAGCTGGTGCGGCACGATATCGTGCTTCCCATTTTTCTGGAAGTGGACAGGATCTATCACCTGGCCTGCCCGGCTTCGCCCATCCATTATCAGTTCAACCCGGTGAAGACCATCAAAACGAACTTCCTGGGTACGCTCAATATGCTCGGCATCGCGAAAAGGACGAAGGCACGGATCCTCCTGGCATCAACTTCCGAGGTATACGGAGACCCTGTTGTGCATCCGCAAACAGAGGCCTATTGGGGCAACGTCAACCCCATTGGCATCAGAAGCTGTTATGACGAGGGCAAACGGGCTTCCGAGACGCTTATGATGGACTATCACCGCCAGAACCGCGTGGACATCAAGATCGTCCGGATCTTCAACACCTACGGCCCGCGCATGCTGCAGGATGACGGCCGGGTAGTGAGCAACTTCATTGTTCAGGCACTCAAAGGAGTGGATCTCACGGTTTACGGAGAGGGGTCCCAGACCCGTTCGTTCTGCTATGTTGACGACCTGGTCGACGGCCTGGTCAGGATGATGGACAGCGAGAACTTTATCGGCCCCGTGAACCTGGGGAACCCCGAGGAGTATACCATCCTGGATTTTGCAAAAAAGATCATTGCCATGACCGGGTCAAAGTCCAGGATCATTCACCAGCCGCTGCCCTC
>JANPMZ010000126.1:0-1917 GCA_031427195.1 Nitrospirota bacterium | reverse complement strand
TCCACAAGGAACACGACCTTGGCATTGGCCTGGGCAAGGAGGCGCTGGAGTTCCGCGTCTATTAACTTAAACTCTTCGTCATACATCACGAGATCTTGACCCAGCATAGGTGCTTCTCCTTAGGCGCGGAATGCCCTACCGCACGGTAACGGCGATTTGGGGCTATTAAACCACACTGACCGCGATATTTCAAGCGTTTTTTTAATTCTTGCCAAACAAAAACACAGCCGAGCGAGCAAAACCCGACTGTGTTATTTTCTAATCATGGGGTGCGGCAGTGCAATAGGAAAGCGCCTCAGCTCTTCGACATCTCCTGAAGTTTCTGGAGGCTCTCCCAGTCCTTGTCCACGAGCTTCTGGAACTGTTCGAGCAGCGCCTCGTTGCCCGGTGCAAAGAGGTGCTTGAACCGGCCCTGGGGCTTGAGCCACTCGGCGACCGGCTTTCTCCGTTCCTTGGGATCGTAGTTGATGGTCCACTTCCCGTCCTGTACTTCATACAACGGCCAGTAGCAGGTCTCGACTGCAAGCCGGGCAAGCAGGATCGAGTCGTTGGTCTGCGAACGCCAGCCGCGGTTGCAGGGGGCCACGATGCCCATATACGCCGGGCCGTTCGTGGCAAGCGCCTTCTTCACCTTGGTCACGAGGTCCTTCCAGTTGTGGGGCGAGGCCTGCGCCGCATAGGCTACGTTGTGCGCCGCCATGATGCGCGTAAGGTCCTTGCGGCGCTGGGGTTTTCCCTGGCCCACGGAACCAACAGGGCAGGTCGACGTGTCCGCGCCGAACGGCGTGGCGCTTGAGCGCTGGATGCCGGTGTTCATATACGCGCCGTTGTCGTAGCAAATATAGAGCAGCTGGTGCCCGCGCTCCATGGCGCCCGAAAGGGACTGGAACCCGATATCGTAGGTGCCGCCGTCTCCGCCGAAGGCGATAAACTTCATTTCCTTCTTGAGCTTGCCCTGCTTCCGGAGCGACCGGTACATGGTCTCAATGCCGGACGCCGTGGCCGCGGCATTCTCGAAGGCGCTGTGCATCCACGGTACCTTCCAGGCCGTGTACGGGAACAGGCAGGTCGAGACCTCGAGGCAGCCCGTGGCATTGGCGATCACCACCGGCTCGTCAATGGCCATGAGGACCTGGCGCACGACGGTGGGTGCGCCGCAGCCGGAGCACATGCGGTGCCCGCCGGTCAGCAGTTCCGGCTTATGCGAGAGTGATTTCAGGGTTAAGGGTTTTTCCTGGGTCGTAGTCATCTTTAATCTCCTTAAATTCTTAGACAGGATAACAGGATAAAATCTGATTGATGGTCCTGTCCATCCTGTAATCCTGTCAAAAGGATTTTATGGTTTTCTCCGCGTCCTGTGCGGTAAAATTTTTTCTAATTTCTCACCGTAATGTACTCTTTTACCATCCTGACCTTGCCGGTCTTCGCGACTTCGATGGTCTCGTCGATCACCTGGTCCACGTCAAGCGGCATCAGGTCCCTGCCGCCGAGGCCGTAGATCTTGTTAAAGAGGACGGGGCCTTTGTGCGGAAACAGGGCTGAGGCGAGCTCCATGAACAGGGGGCCGTAGCCGCCGTAGGAATCCGCCCGGTCCATGACGCAGACAGCCTTGGCATTCTTGAGCGCTTCGCCCATTTCCACATACGGGAAGGGCCTGAAAACGCGGGGTTTGAGCAGCCCAACCTTTACGCCCTTTTCGCGGTAACGGTCCACTTCGTCCTTGATCGTGCCTGCTGCGGAGTTCATGGCCACAATGACCACTTCGGCGTCCTCAAGGCGATAGGATTCGAAGAGATCATACTTGCGGCCAAAGAGCTTCGCAAACTCAGCGGAAACATCCTGGATGACCTTCGTTGCATTCAGCATGGCCTCGTGCTGGGCGCGCTTGTGCTCCATGTAGTAATCAGGCAGCACCAG
>JANPMZ010000125.1:0-2591 GCA_031427195.1 Nitrospirota bacterium | reverse complement strand
GCTCATTGTCATGGAGATCTACGCCGCCGGAGAGAAACCGATCCCGGGCGTGTCGGGCCAGGCGCTCTTCGAAGGCATTAAGAAGTACGGGCATAAGGATGTGACCTTCATCCCGGACCGGGACAAGATCGTGCCGCACCTTGTGGAGGCGCTCAAAAAGGGTGACCTCCTGATCACGCTCGGTGCCGGCGACGTATGGAAGCTGGGGGAACAGGCACTGGAGGGGCTCAAACATGGAGATAAAAAACTTTAAAGGGGAGATCCTGCGGAACGAACCGCTGGGCAGGCATACGTCCTTCGGCATCGGCGGTCCTGCGGACTTTCTGGCCTATCCCGCGGATAAGGACGATCTGGCGGCGTTGCTCCGGGAGATCGGGGCGCAGAAGCTGAACTCCGTCGTTCTGGGCGGAGGCACAAACATCCTGGTGCGGGACGGCGGGTTCCGCGGCGTCGCAATCAGCCTGCGGCGCCTGAATGCGATCAGGGTCGAGCGGGAATACCGCTCTCTGGGCGGCACCTACGCGGTGGTCTACGCCGAGGCAGGCGCAGCGCTCGCGAAGGTGATCTCCTTCACTGCGAGCGAGGCCTTGACGGGTCTTGAATTTGCGACCGGCATTCCCGGCACCCTCGGCGGCGCGGTCTGCATGAACGCCGGCACTGCCGAGGGGGAAATGGGCGATGTGGTCGAGACCGTCACTTTGCTCACGCCCGGCGGCGAGCTGGTCACCCTGAGCAAGGAAGAAATGGGCTTCGGGTACCGGAATGCAAACGTGCCTGCGGGCCACGTGGTGCTGAGCGCCCTGCTGCAGCTGCGCCACGATGAAAAGAAAAAGATCGAGGCAAAGGTCAAAGCGCTCATGGACAAGCGGAAGGACCGCCAGCCCTGGGGGCTGCCGAACGCCGGTTCCATGTTCAAGAACCCTCTTGACGAGTCGGCAGGCAAGCTGATCGAGAGCGCAGGGCTTAAGGGCAAAACCGTGGGCGGAGCGCAGGTCTCGGAAAAACATGCGAACTTCATCGTGAACACGGGCAAGGCAAAAGCCGCCGATGTGCTGGCGCTCATGGAGCTTGTGAAGCAGACCGTGCTCGACGTGCACGGCGCACGGCTCGAACCGGAGATCAAGATCATCGGGGAAGATGCGTAAGGGCAGGGGCCAGGGTCCGGGGTTCAGGGTACAGCAAAAGTAGCAAGGGGTATGTAAAAGAAAAGGATCTAGCTGATGGCACTGGTGACGAATAAAAAGATCGGTGTGCTTATGGGCGGGCTTTCGTCGGAGCGCGAGGTCTCGCTCTCCACGGGGAAGGCCATCCTCGCGGCGCTTCGGGAAAAAGGCTACAACGCGGTGGCCATCGATGTGGGCAGGGATGCGGGAGAACAGGTCCGGCGGGCTGGTATTGAGATAGCGTTCAACGGGCTGCACGGCAAGTACGGCGAGGATGGCGCCATCCAGGGGCTGCTGGAGATTGCCGGCATCCCCTATACCGGTTCGGGCCTCCTCGCGAGCGCCATGGGCATGAACAAGATCATTTCCAAGATGGTGTTCAAGAACCACGGCCTCCTGGTCGGTCCCTACCTGGTCGTCGATACGCACAAGCAAGAGCAGCTGAATGAAGTGCCCTCGATCATGGCCTATCCGGTGGTAGTCAAGCCGAGTTCCGAAGGATCCAGCGTCGGCGTGAGTCTCGTATACACCCATGAAGAACTCAGGCCCGCAGCGGACCTGGCGTTCCAGTATGACCAGGAGATCCTGGTGGAGAAATATATCAGGGGGAAAGAGGTACAGGTCGGGGTCCTCGGGGACCGCGCGCTCGGCGCGATCGAGATCGTACCGAAGAATGTCTTCTATGACTACGAATCAAAATATAAGCCGGGGATGTCGGACCACTTCTTCCCGGCCCGGATCGATAAAGAAGCCTACGAACAGGTGCTCGAAGCGGGGTTGCAAGCGCACCGCGCTCTTGGCTGCCGGGGCTACAGCAGGGCCGATTTTATCATCGACGAAGGCGGCGCGCCCTACATTCTCGAAGTGAACACGCTGCCGGGCATGACCGCCACGAGCCTGCTGCCCGAGATCGCCCGGGGAACGGGGATCTCCTTCCCGGACCTGGTGGAGGAAATATTAAGATTGGCAATCTAATTGCGGATTTCGGATTGCGGATTGCGGAATGTGAACCTGAAACTCCGATAGAATTGCGGATTTCGGATTGCGGATTGCGGAATGTAAACCAGAAACCCAGTTGGAAATGCAGAATGCGGAATTCGGAAGTAAAATGTTGTCGTTGTTTTTGTTGTACAAATCCGCAATCCGAAATCCGCAATCCGAAATGGTTTATGAAGGATTATAAAAACATAAAAGTACCCAGCTCGTACCGCTCGCGCGGTCCCCGAACGAACGTCAAGCGGGTGCAGGTGGGACGCGGGCCGCGGCGGGAGCCGTCCGACCTGGTGACCGCGCTCACCAGAATCATGGTGGTCGTGCTGGTGTCCGGAGGCTGTTACCTGGGGTGGATCGGATATCAATGGGCGGCGCACAGCCAGACCTTTCAGGTCGCTCGTGTTGATGTGACCGGCGCCCGGCGCCTGAGCAAGG
>JANPMZ010000124.1:0-10825 GCA_031427195.1 Nitrospirota bacterium | reverse complement strand
TGATCTGCTGCGCTCGTTGCACGAAGAGCGCCTTCAGGCTCCGTCCGGTGATGACGAAGGCGCAGGCAGCCAGGCCCGCAGGAACGTCAAAAACTTCATGGAGGAGCGGTTCCCCGCTGCTGTTCGCGATGCGTTGAAGCTCGTCGGAGAGGTCGCTGATGAAACGGGCTTTCCCGTGTACCTGGTGGGCGGCATTGTGCGCGACCTGTTCCTGCGCGTACCGAATTTCGATGTCGATATCGTGGTCGAGGGCGACGGCATCACCTTTGCGGGCCTGCTTGCCAACAAAACGGGCGGCAAACTCAGAACGCACCAGAAGTTCGGGACTGCCATGGTCAAGCTGCCCAAAGGGCTCAAGATAGACATAGCAACTGCCCGGCTTGAGTATTATGAATCGCCGGCAGCAATGCCCACGGTCGAGCTGTCGTCCATCAAGAAGGACCTTTACCGGCGCGATTTCACGATCAACACCCTTGCCGTGCGGCTGGAGAAAAAACGGTTCGGCGAGCTCCTTGATTTTTTCGGTGGTCTGCGCGATATCAAGGAAAAGACCATCCGCGTGCTGCACAACCTGTCCTTCGTGGAAGACCCGACCCGGGTCCTGCGGGCGGTCCGGTTCGAACAGCGCTTCGACTTCAAGATCAGCAAGCATACGCAGAACATGATCAAGACCGCTGTTGCCATGCGGCTCTTTGACCGGCTCACGGGCGAGCGCATCTATACCGAGCTGGTGCTCATGTTCGCCGAGGCGGAGCCCATCAAAGGCTTAAAGCGCATGAAGGAGCTCGACCTCCTGAAGTTCATCCACCCGTCGCTCACGGTGACCCCGAACACGGATAAGCTCTTTGACGGCCTGAGCGAGACCCTCACCTGGTTCAGGCTGCTCTATCTCGAAATCCCGCTGGAAAAAGGGTTCGTCTATTTTCTCGGGCTGCTCGATCGCTTGAAGGGCCCCGAGGCGGAGGAGGCGCTCGAACGGCTGGCGGTGCCGATGCGGATCCGGGAGCGGGTCCAACAGGCGCGGACCCACTGTCATGACGTGCTTCCCATCCTATCGCGTGAACCGCTGCTCTCGCCGAGCCGCGTATACGCGCTGCTCCATCCCCTTGATATCGAATCGATCCTCCTGATGATGGCGAAGGCAAAACCGGAGCGGGCCAGGAAGTACATCTCTCTCTACCTTACCCATCTGCGTAACGTCACGGTGATGCTTACGGGAGATGATCTTAAAAATATGGGCATCCTGCCAGGCCCCCGGTACAAAAAGATCCTTGCAGAGCTTTTGGATGCAAAGCTCGATGAGCAGGTAAAGACGCCTGAGGACGAGAAGGAGTTTGTAAAGCGGAGAGCGACTGTAGAACTGACCCCTGACCCCTGACTCCTGTAGTACCTACCCCATCGATTTGCTTGTGTTTTTCCCTGAGTTATCCTATTCTCGTGTTCACGGTTGATGGTCTCGTAAGAAGTCCCCCCCTGCCGTCATTGCGAGGAGCGGAGCGACGCGGCAATATCGATTTATCAGTCAGATACGAACTGCGAGATTGCGGCGCTTCGCTCGCAAAGACGGCTTTTAGGACTTTTTACGAGTTCCTCAAGGTTGGCAATGAAGGGCCGGAAAAACCCGAGGAGCAAGAACAGGGCAGTGCGTTCATGAACATCGGAAAGAGCATTTTTCTCATTGCAGCGTTGGTTGCTGCGTGGTTTATACTTGAAAAGTTGATGGGGAGTAAATAAACAGGAGCTGCCAGGAACTTGAAGATGATTAATGTCAAAAGTAAAGACCCGGTGAATGCCAAAAGGTAAACAGTATATGCCTGACCCTGATAAGTCCGGTGTGAAGGGGTAGCAACTCAATCTTTAAGTCTGATAATCATGCATTGTTTTTCTTGTTACCGAACGCCATCAAAAGGGCTTAAGATAATTGCTAGTGGGCGTTCGGGGCGCGTTCGGCGAGAACTTCGTTCTTCACCGTGTTCCAAAATCCAAGTTTGTTTATGAAATTCATTATCGGCAACAAGCTCGCGTGTATCGTAAGGCCCTTGCCGGTCATCTCGGTCTTGACGGTCCTGATTTTGGCTGTTTTTTCTACTCTCGTTGTGATATATTCCTCACGGAAAAGGTGAACCTCCTTTCCGTTGGATATCGCGTCTATCTGTTTGGAGATTCTACCTTTTCCGCTTTTTGTTCGCAATAAAATTGATACGGATTGCAGGATTTAGGTCCTATATTGCAGTAATAGCAGCCAGCAGCATCACGAAGGCAGGCAGCTCAATCAAGGGGGACAGCCCTGAAATCGTGATAGTGAGGGTCAATCCGAATTATGATCCAGATATGGGCCGCTCCGGAACCGGAACAGTTGTTGGCAAGCTCTGCCGGCGGTCGAATCGGTGTGATCACGAGGGAGACGACGATTCACGTATGAGTTCTGACGATGAGCACCGAGAGCATCATGATCACGACAACCAGAACAGCAATAAGTGTTTCAATGACGAGGATAAGCAGCATCACAAAGGAAAAGAGCGTGATAGATAGCGAGTTTTTGAGTAATAGCATTAGTCATGGTTTTATGAAGAACGACAAACCCATCATCATCGCCGTCATCCCGGCCCGTTACGGCTCAACCCGGTTTCCCGGAAAGTCGCTCGCCCTGATCCAGGGCAAACCCATGATCCAGTGGGTCTATGAGCGGACAAAACGATCGCAGCTCGTCGACCGGGTGCTGGTAGCCACGGACGACGACCGCATCATGCGGGCCGTTGCCGCTTTCGGGGGAGAGGCCGTCATGACCTCGCCGGACCACCCCACGGGCACCGACCGGATCGCCGAGGTCGCCCGGGGACTGGACTGCGGCCTTATCGTGAATGTGCAGGGCGATGAACCGCTGATCGAACCTGCCATGATCGATGAAGCGCTCGGTCCGCTGGTGAACGACGCGGCCATCCTCATGGGAACGGTCTGTAAACAAATCGACCGCGCGGAAGAAGCCTTTGATCCCAACGTGGTCAAGGTCGTTCTTGACGAACAGGGTTTTGCTTTGTTGTTTTCACGCGCTCCCATACCCTGGGACCGGGATGCCTGGGCGGGCAAACGGTCTCTTGACGAGCTGTCCCTGACCACTGCTCTGTACAAACATATCGGCCTGTACGTGTATCGCCGGGAGTTCCTGCTGCGCTACGCGGGCCTGCCCCAGACAAGGATCGAGCACGTTGAAAAGCTGGAGCAGCTGCGTGCGCTCGGACACGGCTACCGTATCCGGGCCGTTATCACGGAATACGAATCCTTTGGTGTTGACATCCCGGGGGATTTGAGTAAAATACTGAATCGCTTGCAAGAAAGAAGAGACTAGAGATGGAAAAGAGAAAAGTCGCGACAAAATACATCTTCGTAACGGGCGGGGTCGTTTCCTCGCTCGGCAAGGGACTTGCCGCGGCTTCCATCGGGGCGCTCCTTGAAGCACGGGGACTGAAGGTGACTTTCCTCAAACTCGACCCCTATATCAACGTCGACCCGGGCACCATGAGCCCGTTCCAGCACGGCGAGGTCTACGTGACCGACGACGGCGCCGAGACCGATCTCGACCTCGGACATTACGAACGGTACAGCAATGCTGTTGTTGGCAAGAAGAACAATTTCACCTCCGGCAGGATCTACTATAACGTCATCACCAAGGAACGGCGCGGTGACTATCTCGGCGGCACGGTCCAGGTCATACCGCACATCACCGACGAGATCAAGCGCGCCATCACGGACCTCGCGGACGATGAAGATGTGGTAATCGTCGAAATCGGCGGCACCATCGGCGACATCGAGAGCCTTCCCTTTCTCGAAGCCATCCGTCAGCTGCGCTATAATCTGGGCAGGCAGAACGTGCTCTATGTCCATCTCACGCTCGTGCCCTTCATCAAAGCCGCCGGTGAGCTGAAGACCAAACCCACGCAGCACAGCGTCAAGGAGCTTCTGTCCATCGGTATTCAGCCGAATATTCTTGTCTGCCGAAGCGAATGGCCCATCCCCAGGGACATGAAGCGGAAGATCGCGCTCTACTGCAACGTGGAGGAGAACGCCGTCATCACCGCCCAGGATGTCGAGACGATCTATGAGGTCCCGCTCCACCTGCATGAAGAGGGGATTGATGACCGCATCGTCGAATTGCTGGAACTCAAGGCTTCGAGCATCAACCTGAAAACGTGGGAAACGATCGTCGAGCGCGTCAAACACCCGACCAAAAACGTCACCATCGCGCTGGTCGGGAAATATATCGACCTGAAGGAGGCCTACAAGAGCCTTTGCGAAGCGCTGACCCACGGCGGCATTGCCAATGATGCAAAAGTGAATATCCACTGGGTGGATTCCGAGGACATCGAAGCAAAGGGCGCCGGGAACATGCTGACCGGCGTGGACGGCATCCTCGTTCCGGGCGGTTTCGGCATCCGCGGCGTGGAAGGGAAGATCGCAGCCGTCAGATATGCGCGGGAAAACAAAATTCCCTACTTCGGCATCTGCCTCGGGATGCAGTGCGCCGTCATCGAAGCAGCGCGAAACCTGGCCGGCATCAAGGACGCCAACAGCTCGGAGTTCAATCTGCAGACAACCGACCCGGTCATCTACCTCATCGAACAGTGGTTCGACTACCGGACCCAGTCCGTGCAGAAGCGCGATCTGTCCTGCGATAAAGGCGGAAGCATGCGCCTTGGTTCCTACCCCTGCAAGATCGAGAAGGGGACCCTGGCCTACGAAGCCTACGGAAAGGACGAGATCGCCGAGCGCCATCGTCATCGCTATGAGTTCAACAACCGCTACAAGGACGCGTTGCTGAAGGCGGGGCTCGTGATCAGCGGGACCTCTCCCGACGGAGAACTGGCAGAGATCGTGGAGCTCAGGGACCATCCCTGGTTCCTCGGCTGCCAGTTCCATCCGGAATTCAAATCTAATCCGCGCAAACCGCACCCGCTGTTCACGGCGTTCATCAAGGCCGCATTGAAGAAAAAGGAACAGGGGGCCACATCATGATGCGTCAGGTCCAGGTGAGGGACATATCCTTTGGCGACAATCTGCCCTTCGTGCTGATCGCCGGACCCTGCGTGATCGAGTCCGAAGGCGCCACACTCGAAGCCGCGGCACGGCTCAAAGAGATCACGACCGACCTCGGTATTCCGTTCATTTTTAAATCATCTTATGACAAGGCCAACCGCAGTTCCTCCCGGTCCTACCGGGGACCGGGGCTTGTTGAAGGACTGCGCATCCTCGGCCGCGTGGGCAAAGAGCTCAATCTGCCCCTGCTCTCGGACGTGCATCGTTTTGAGGAGATCGGGCCGGCAGCCGAGGTCCTGGACATCCTGCAGATACCGGCATTCCTCTGCCGGCAGACCGACTTTCTCGTGGAAGTGGCGCGGACCAACCGGGTCGTGAACATCAAGAAGGGGCAGTTCCTCGCGCCCTGGGACATCAAAAACGCGGCCGACAAAGTGGCCTCAACAGGCAATGAAAAGATCCTCATCACCGAGCGGGGCGTATCGTTCGGGTACAATAACCTGGTCGCGGACATGCGCTCGATTCCGATTATGCGCGCCTTGGGCTACCCGGTCGTGTTTGATGCCACCCATTCGGTCCAGCTCCCCGGAGCGGGCGGAACAGCGTCCTCAGGCGACCGGCAGTACGTGCAGCACCTTACCAGGGCCGCGATAGCAGTCGGCATTGACGCACTCTTTATGGAGGTGCACGCCTGCCCGGACAAGGCGCTCTGTGACGGCCCGAACATGCTCAGCTTTGACGAGCTGCCGGCGCTGTTGAAACAGGCACAGCAGATAGACAGGATCGTAAAATGACGATCGAACAGGCAAAGCGGGTGCTCAGAATCGAAGCCGATGCCGTGGCTGCATTGATCGACCGCATCGATGCGACCTTCGTGCAGGCCGTGGATATGGTGCTGGAGAGCAAAGGCAGAGTAGTCGTCACCGGCATGGGCAAGTCCGGCCAGATCGGGAAAAAGATCGCTGCCACGCTGGCCTCCACGGGCACGCCGGCGTTGTTCCTGCATCCCGCGGAAGGCGTCCACGGCGACCTCGGCATGGTCATGCGCGGCGATGTGGTGATCGCGCTCTCAAACAGCGGAGAGACCGAAGAGCTCTGTCGCATGCTCCCGTCGCTTAAGCGTCTTGAGATAAAGATCATCGCCCTGACCGGCAACAAGGAATCCACCCTTGCCAGGAACAGCGATGTGGTGCTCGATGTGAGTGTGAAGGAAGAGGCCTGCCCGCTGGGGCTTGCGCCGACAGCGAGCACTACCGCGGCCCTTGCCATGGGGGACGCCCTGGCGGTGGCGCTTCTTGACAAGCGCGGGTTCAGGCCCGAGGATTTCGCCTGTTTCCATCCCGGCGGCGCGCTCGGCAAACGGCTGCTGCTGCGCGTTCGCGATCTTATGCACTCGGGCAACGACATCCCCACGGTCCGCGAAGAGACGTTGATCAAGGACGCTATCTTTGAGATCTCCTCGAAAAAGATGGGCGTCACCGCGGTCCTTGATGCAACAGGCAGGCTGGTCGGCGTTATTTCCGATGGTGATCTGCGGCGCTGGATGGAGAAGACCGAGAAAACGGGCGAGAACCTGCTCTTGAAAAAAGCCTCCGATATCATGACCAGGAATCCGAAGGTAGCTAACAAGGACTCCCTGGCAGCCGAGGCCGTGGCTATCATGGAAAAGAATTCCATCACCTGTTTGATCGTAGCTGACGCGGAAGAAAAACCGGAAGGCGTCATTCATCTGCATGACCTGCTGAAAGCAGGAGTGGTTTGAGAATCAGTAGACAGGAGTCAGGAGACAGGGGTTCAACGTAGGCAGGATAACGTTTATATATCATGAGAAAAACAAAAACGAGCGTCCAGACAAAAGCGAAAAATATCAAAATGCTCCTCCTCGATGTTGACGGAGTGATGACCGATGGCAGGATCATCCTGGACAACCAGGGCAATGAACTCAAGGCGTTCCACGTGCGCGACGGTCACGGCATCAAACTGGCGCAAAAGGCCGGCCTCATCATCGGTATCATTACCGGCAGGAAATCCGAGGTGGTGAACATCCGTGCACGGGAATTGGGCATTACCGAGGTCCATCAGGGCGCGCACGAGAAGATAGTTATTTATGACCAGATCCTGAAGAAATACGGGTTCCGCGATGCCGAGGTCGCTTATATGGGCGACGACATTGTCGATCTCGCGATCTTTAAACGGGTTGCACTTGCCGTGACCGTTGCTGACGCTGATCCGGCAGTGAAACCCTTCATTGACCTGGTCACCCGGGCAGCAGGAGGCCAGGGGGCTGTCCGAGAGCTTATCAATCTTATCCTCAAAAAACAGGGCCATCTCCCGATCGCATGAACCACCGCTTGCTCACATTCAGAAAATCGCTGAGCCGCATTTCTCTGCTCTGGTCGATCAGGCTTATCTGGATCATCTCACGCCTGCTTCCCTACAGATTCGGAGTCCGGTCTGGCGCAGCTCTCGGGTTCATGGGCTATTACCTCCTCCCGCGAGAGCGGAAAAGGGCGCTGACCCATCTGACGTCGGTCTTTGCTGACCGGGGTGAGGCCTGGATCAGGCGGACTGCGCGCGGGAGTTTCATGCACCTCGGCAAATCCATGCTCGAGATCATGCTCATGACGCCGGACCGGCTGGCCTCGATAGCCGATTTTCCTGGCCAGACCAGCCTTCGCGCTGCTCTCGCAGCAGGCAAGGGCGTCGTGTATGTCACGGGTCATATTGGGAACTGGGAACTGTGCGGCGGGGTCGTTGCGCAGCACTTCCCGCTCAGCGTTGTCGCGGCGCCGATCGAGCCCGAACCGCTGAATGCCATGCTGGTCCGGCTGCGCGAACAGACCGGCATGAAGGTCATCCTGCGCGGCAAACCGGGCGCTTCCCGCCAGCTGATACGCATATTCAAGGAAAACCGCATCCTGGGCCTGCTCATTGATCAGGATACCGATGTCGAGGGAGCCTTCGTTGATTTCATGGGACGCCCGGCCTGGACCCCGACCGCCGCGGCTTCCATGGCGATCAAATTCGACGCCCCGGTCGTTTTCGGCTATACGCGGCGGGGTAAGGACAACCGGCACACCGTGATCGTTGAAGGCCCTCTGAAACTGGTCAGGACGGACAATATCGAACAGGACATCATAACGAATACGGCGCTGTTCAACCGCAAGATCGAAGAATGCATCATGCGTGAGCCCGAGCAATGGGTTTGGATGCACCGAAGGTGGAGGAAACAACCATGAAAACATTCAATGTCCCAAACCTTCTTTCAATAAGCAGGATCCTGGCTGTCCCCGTGTTCATAGTCCTCATGCTCGATCCGAGCCCTTTGCGCTCCCTTGCAGCCGGCATCGTGTTCTCCATTGCATCCGCCACGGACTGGCTGGACGGTTACCTTGCGCGAAAATGGGGGCAGGTGACCAAGATGGGCAAGCTGCTCGATCCCATTGCCGACAAGATCCTGATCATGGCCGCCCTGGTGGTTCTGGTCGAGATAAAACCCGATGTAGTCCATTCCTGGATGGCGGTCCTTATCATCGGCAGGGAATTCGTCGTGACCGGCCTTCGTGCGATCGCCGCCAGTGACGGCGTCGTCATCCCTGCTGAAACGGTCGGGAAATACAAGGTCGGCGCGCAGATCACGGCCGTCTTGTCCCTGCTCCTCTATCAGTATTCCAACAAGGCCTGGATGACCGATCTTGGACGTATCGCTCTCTGGGTTGCCATGATCCTCGCCGTATACTCGGCTGTGCAGTATTTCAGGACCTACTGGAATAAGCTGAATAGTTGATTTTGACGCGTTTGTAAAATTTTTTCAAAGCTGTCTTTGCGAGCGTAGCGAAGCAATCTCGTAGTTCGTATCTGCATGAAAACCGGGATTGCCGCGTCGCGTCGCTCCTCGCAATGACGGCGAAGGTTTTGATCCGCCTATGACCACTACTTTTCATGTCGCCGCCATCCTCCTTTCCTACCTCATCGGGGCAATACCCTTCGGGCTGCTCTTCACCCGGTGGTTCTCCGATATCGACGTGCGGACCGTGGGAAGCGGTAACATCGGCGCTACCAATGTTTTGCGCGCAGCCGGGAAGAAGGCCGCGCTCCTGACACTGCTTGCCGACTGCCTCAAAGGCCTGCTGCCGGTCCTTGCGATCAGGCTGCTACTGAACGACGAATACACGTCCCTGCTGTCAGGCGCCGCGGCCTTGCTCGGCCACACCTTCCCGATCTATCTGGGGTTCAAGGGGGGGAAGGGTGTTGCCACCAGTTTCGGAGTCGCTCTGGCGCTCACGCCGCTAGCGGGGCTTGCAAGCCTCATCACCTGGGCCGTCGCCGCCTTTATTTGGCGCTATTCATCCCTTGCAGCGCTCACCGCATTTACACTTTATCCGCTCTATACCTTTACGCTCTATCCGTCCCAACACCTGCGGTTGCTCTCTCTCTTTCTCTTCGCCATGATCTACGCCAAGCATCGGGAGAATATCAAACGCCTCATCGCCGGGACGGAGTCGAAGATTGGGAAGAAGTAGGAGATCACGGCAACGCGGTTGCCTCCTTCCAAATTAAATTACCCCGAGATTACCCCATCAACAACCTTTACTTTGCCGTCCTATTGCCTTATAATATGCCACCTTAAACGATTTTGATTTTATCTTTTCAGCTTCTTCATGATCTTCGTGCCCCTCGTGGTGAAAAGCTTTGGCTCCGGGTTGTGGGGGTTAACCGTGAAGAAAGATAAGGATCATAATATTTGGTGAAGAGGCAACTGGAGAAGACATATTGTCTAACTTGCAGGCGAAGAGGCTTATAAAAACCCCAAATAAATCAGCAACAAAATCCCTGAATAAACGAAAGTTCATCACGGTAAAAGACGATAGCATGTCTGCGACGGTAATAAAGCTGCGAGGTCGAAGTGAATTTTTACATTGATTCCAGCGCGCTGGTAAAACTGTATATCGAAGAGGTTGGGTCGGAGAGGATGAGAAGTATTATTTTTGCCGATAAGAACAACCTTTTCATTTCCAAAATTACCGGAGCTGAGGTCGCGGCTGCTTTTTCTCGAAGAAAAAGAATTGGGACATATCAGAAGATGACCCACAGCGTGTTACGAACTGAGGTGTTTTGAGCTATGTGCGGAATTATCGGCTATATCGGCAAAGAACCGGCAGTCCCGATCCTGATCGAGGGGCTTAAAAAGCTCGAGTACCGTGGCTATGATTCTTCAGGCGTGGCGGTCATGCAGAACAATAAAATCGAGATCCGCCGGGCCGTGGGAAAACTCCAGAACCTGGAGACGCTGCTTCGCAGCGAATCGCTGAACAGCAGGATCGGCATCGGCCATGTTCGCTGGGCCACGCACGGCAGGCCGTCCGAGGAGAACGCCCATCCGCACCGCGCCGGCAACATCGTGGTCGTGCACAACGGCATCATCGAGAATTACATTACGCTCAAAAAAGAGCTTGCTGCCACGGGCCGCACCTTTTTGTCCGAAACGGACACGGAGGTCATCGCCCATTTGATCGACAGCTTTGCCAAGGACGGTGTGAGTCTTGAAGCGGCTGTCCGGGAGGCGACCCGTCACCTCGAAGGGGCCTACGCCATCGCGGTCATCGACGAGCGGGACCCCGAGGTCGTCGTGGGCGCACGGAAGGGCAGTCCACTGGTTGTCGGGCTCGGCCAGGGGGAGTACTTCCTCGCCTCCGACATTCCCGCGATCCTGAACCGCACGCGCGACGTGCTGTTCCTGAACGACGACGAGATGGCGGTCCTTTCGGAGGTGGGCGTGCGCATTACCGACCTC
>JANPMZ010000123.1:0-2223 GCA_031427195.1 Nitrospirota bacterium | reverse complement strand
TTCGCATCAAGCTTCCGGTCCCAATGCGTATGACTGCCGAGCCCGATGGGCGCGCCCGTGACGATCAGCTCGACCACGCCGCCCAACGTATCGCCGGCATTCCGCGCCTCGTCGATCCTGCGCATCATCCGCTTCTCCGCTTCGGGATCGGCGCAATGCAGTTCAGAAGCCTCGGCCCGCTTGCGAAGCTCCTGGATCGATACCTGCGGCGCCTTGGCAAAGACGCCGCCCAGGCTCACTACATGGCTCGATACCTCGATGCAGAACTCTTCGAGCAGCCGCTTGGCAACGGCGCCCACGGCAACGCGCATGGCTGTTTCCCGCGCGCTCGAACGCTCAAGGATATTGCGGACATCGGCGGTATTATATTTCAGGGCGCCGGCAAGGTCCGCATGGCCGGGCCGCGGCCGGGTCACGGCTTCGGCGGAGTTCAGGAACATGGGGTCGGCAGACATCTTGGCGCGCCAGTTTTCCCAGTCCTTGTTGCGGACCATAAGCCCGATGGGGCTTCCGAGCGTTTTCCCCCAGCGTACACCGGTGTAGATCTTGACCGTGTCCTTCTCGATCTTCATGCGGCCGCCGCGGCCATAGCCGCCCTGACGCCTGGCCAGTTCATGGTCGATGTCCGTGATCCTGATCAAGAGACCGGACGGCATCCCTTCAAGGATGCCCATGAGCAGCTCGCCATGAGACTCACCCGCAGTCAAATATCGCAGCATGTACCCTCCCAAAAACCCTTGAATTCCTTTAAAAATATACTTTAACAAATCCATGCGAGAAGTGCAACGAAAAGTATGGCGTTTTCGGGGTAATTTAAGGGTGATGGAGGGGTTTGTCTTTGCTCGTGATCCCTGCCGCTCAGCTGGTTCACTTCTGCGGTTTGTGGACCGAGTGGATGCCGTAGATCTTGACGGGAATGTCCTTGCCCTTCACCTTCACCGTATCCATCTCCTTCATGTCCACACGGTAGAACTTGCCTTCCTCGACAAGGGGCCTGATCTTCTCGTAGGTGAACTCGGTGATCAGCACCCGTGAATCGTATTTGCGCGTCAGCGTCTCGACGCGGGCGCCCAGGTTCACGTGGTCGCCGATGATGGTGTAGTCCATCTTCTTGTCCGCCGACCCGATGTTCCCCACCAGCACGTCCCCGGTGTTCAGGCCGATGCCGTTATCCAGGGGCTCCTTGCCTTCGGCCCGCCACTTCGCCTGCAGCTCCTCCAGCCGGTCCGACATATTGAGCGCGCACTTCACCGCAAGCTCGGCGTGGTTCGGCTGCTCCAGGGGCGCGCCCCAGAACGCCATGATCTCGTCGCCCACGAACTTGTCCAGCGTGCCGTCCCATTTGAAGATGATGTCGGTCATTTCGTGAAGGTACTCGTTCAGATGCTCGACGACCTCCTCGGGCTTCCTCTTCTCCGAAAAGGTGGTGAACCCCCGCACGTCGGAGAAGAGCACCGTGATCTCGCGGCGGTAGCCGCCGAGCTTTGCCAGCTCGGGGTTCTTCAACAGCTCCTCCACGATCTTGGGCGAGACATAGCGAGAGAACATCTTCTTCAGCTCCTTCGCCTTCCGCTCCTCGGTCAGGTACTTGTAGGCGACCGAGAAAACCGAGATGAGCGACATGTTGGCGAAGGGATAGAAGAAGTTGGCATAGTAGCCGTGGTAAGCGAAGAGGTACTGGTTCCCCGCGGCAAATAGCCCTATCAGCGCGAAAGAGAGAATGATCCCTTGCCTGGCGCGCATCTGCGGCAACAGAAACGACAGGATCAACCCGGAGCTGAGGATAACGAGCGAAACGAGGGAGACCGGAATGTTCTTAAGGAACCGCTTGTTCAGGATATTCTCGACGACCGTCGCGTTCTTCTCCACGCCCGGCATGCGGGCCGAAAAGGGCGTGACCACGAAGTCATAGGTGGAGATGGCCGAGGTGCCGAGTAAAACGACCTTGTCCTTCAAATCCGCCGCCTTGAACGAACCGGACAGGATATCCGCGGCGGATATATAATGAAGAGTCCGATCCCGTCCAAGGAAATCGATGCGCATCCGTCCGGCGGGCTCGACGGGGATGAAGGTATCGCCGAGCTGCACTCCGCGGCCGGCGAAAACGGTGATGTCAGCGACCGACTTGCCGAGCGCCTGCGCGGCGACGACCAGCGACAGAGACGGATAGACGTCGTCAGCGTACTTTATGTAGAGGTATTCCCAGCGCAGCTTCCCGTCAAG
>JANPMZ010000122.1:0-5485 GCA_031427195.1 Nitrospirota bacterium | reverse complement strand
TACACTCCCGCTTCCTTCTTGAGCTTTGCGGCCTTGTCCGTCTTTTCCCAGGTGAACTCAGGCTCGGTCCTGCCGAAGTGGCCGTAGGCCGCGGTCTTCTTGTAAATAGGCCGCCTCAGGTTCAAGGTCTTCACGATGCCCTTGGGCGTCATGTTAAAGTTTTTTCTGATGATCTTGACAAGCTTGTCATGGTGGATCTTGCCGGTGCCGAAATCGTCGACATGGATGGAAACCGGCTCGGGAATACCGATGGCATAGGCAAGCTGGACCTCGACCTCAGAGCAGAGCCCTGCTGCCACGATGTTCTTGGCAACGTAGCGGGCCATGTAGGATGCCGAACGGTCAACCTTCGTCGGATCCTTGCCCGAAAAGCAGCCGCCGCCGTGGCTTCCCACGCCGCCGTAGGTATCGACGATAATTTTGCGGCCCGTGAGGCCTGTATCGCCCATGGGGCCGCCGGTCACGAACCTGCCGGTGGGGTTGATGTGATAGATAATGGTTTTCTCATCGAGCAGTTTCTTCGGGAGCACCGGAAGGATAACCTTTTCGATGATCTCTCTGCGCAACTGCTTGAGCGTCACATCGGGGCTGTGCTGTGAGGAAACCACGATCGTATGGAGCCGGTAAGGTTTGCCATCTTTATATTCGATGGTCACCTGGGACTTGCCGTCCGGCCTCAGATAAGGAAGTATCTCTTTTTTCCGCACTTCTGAAAGGCGGCGGGTCAGTTTGTGAGCGAGCATGATGGTCATGGGCATCAGTTCCGGGGTCTCATCGCAGGCATAACCGAACATGAGGCCCTGGTCTCCGGCGCCGCCCGTGTCCACGCCCATGGCAATATCGGGCGACTGGGAATGGACCGAGGTGATGACCGCGCAGGTCTCGGAATCGAACCCGTACTTTGCACGGGTGTACCCGATGTCCTTGATGGTCTGACGGACGATATCGGGAATCTCGACATACCCCTTGGTCGTGATCTCACCCGCCACCATGACAAGGCCGGTGGTCAAAAGCGTCTCGCAGGCCACCCGGCTCATGGGGTCCTGCGTAAGCAGCGCGTCAAGTACCGCGTCCGAGATCTGGTCGGCTATTTTATCCGGATGCCCCTCGGTTACCGATTCCGAGGTAAAGAGATAGTTCTTATTTATACTGCTCATCTGTTGCCCTCCCGGCCTTGAAGACCTGAAAAATTTCGTTCTTATAACACAGTCACAGTTTTTGTTCAAGGTAAAATTGAACTACGGCTATCCAGACAACCTTTGTGCCGCAAATACCGCCGCCAGCACCGCAAAGGTGGAAGCACAATACATTAACCGAATGGATTTTTCAATACATTTTTTGTCAAAATCTCCCCGTTCATCGCCGATAGAGGGTTTTGCCAAAACCAGCCCTCCATAGGCGTTGGGCCCGCCGAGCCGGAGGCCGAGCGCCCCTGCCACCGCTGCCTCGGGATACCCGCTGTTGGGGCTCGCGTGCTTTCGGCCGTCACGGAGGCTTATGCGGAAGGCCTTCCTGCCGGACGCGCCGGGCAGACACCAGGCTGCCAGGGAGAGCAGAACCGCCGTGATACGAGCCGGGACGAAGTTCGCCAGGTCATCCAGCCTGGCCGCTGCCCAGCCGAAGTTTTTATAAGCAGCGTTTTTATAGCCTATCATGGAGTCGAGCGTATTCACCGCCTTATACGCCATGGCAAGGGCAGGTCCGCCGAGTGCGAGATAGAAGAGCGGGGCAATGACGCCGTCAGAAGCGTTCTCGGCCACGGTCTCGACCACGGCCCGGGTGATAGCCTGTTCATCGAGCTCCGCCGTGTCCCTTCCCACGATCATCGACAGGGCCTGTCGTGCCCCAACGATGTCGCCGCCCTCCAGTTGAGCAAGCACGTTCCTCGCCGATCGCGCCAGGTCCCGCGCCGCAAGTGTGGTATAGGCCATAAGAACCGCGATGATGAAACCCAGCATTAATGAATATGAGGAAGCAAAGAACAGGAGCAAGGCAGAGAACCCATACACCGTAAGAACAATGAGCAGGACCAGAAGAACGCCGGCTCTTTTCTCGGACCCGGGTGATCGGGTAAAACGTCTGAAGACCGTCTCTGTCCTTTGGATCAACCAGCCTATGCCACGAACCGGATGCGGCAGCCACCGGGGATCTCCCAGAACCATGTCCAGAAAAAAAGCTAACAGAACCACCATTGCAGGCATGGCGATCACGTCAGCGTACCCGACGCCGAAGCCGGTGCCCTGAATCATAAGGGATTGAGTCATAGGTTTTATGGTTGTTTTTGCTCTGCGATAATTTCTTTGAATAGCTGCACCGGATCAAAAGGCTGGGGGCTCGCGTAGAATTTCACGATACCGGCCGGCGCCTCGATGATCGTGATCTCGAAGTGGACCGTGCCCCTGGGTAAGAGCCTGCTGCGTTGCTCCTGAAGATTTCGCGCCTTCAATTCCTGAATATTGGTGCCCCGCTTCGCGAGGAGCTCATAATCCCGGTGCGTGTAGAGTTCAATGCCGTTCAACATTCTGGCAGTACCGAGCAACGCACCATTGGCATCGAACACTTCAGCGACCACCAGCCAAGCCGGCCGTTCCACCTCCGTGGCGTTCACGATGTCGCCGGATATCACGTAGTCGCCCTTGGCATCATAGACGGCCGAGGTGGTGGTGACCTCCAAACCGTCGATCGACGTCAGCATCGGGACCGGTTCTTTCGCAACGGGCGAGGATGCTTTGAAGCGTGAGATTGCACTATAGCCAACTGCCACGATAATGAGAACTGCGAAGGCCAGCACCATCAGCTGTCTCAAAGTAGAAGATGGCGCGGTCGCGCTTGAAGTGGATACTGCCGGCGGCCGAACGACACCGGGTTGATCGTACCTCGGTTTTACGGTCGGCTTGGCCTGCTCGCGCGGCAGCGGCACAGGAGGCTTTGGTTCTGATAATGGAGGCTGGGGCTTCGGCGGGGCGGGTTTTGCTGCCGGTGCGGACATTGACTTTTTCGCATCACCCGAGGTCGGTGCAGTAACCGGTGCAGGAACAGCTGCCGCAGTCAATGGCGCTTGAGAACCCGTGCTTCTCGAAACCGGGATCCCTGCCTTATCAGGATTACGTTTGTAACTCTCGAGATCTTCTTTCGAGATCGTTACCAAGGCGCCGCATTTTGAACAGGCGAACTTGATACCCGATCCCGTGATTTTATCCTCGGATACGCGGAAGGGCTTGTTGCAGCTGCCGCACCGGACTTCCATTTTCATCGGTTGCTGAACAGCAGGCGGAAGAACGGGCTCAGCCGTCTTCGGTTGAACAGAGTGTTCAAACTCTTCACGGGTGATCTTTACAGCACCGCCGCACTGCGAACAGGCGAACTTTATGCCCGAACCAGAGATCTTTTCATCGGCTATTCGGAAAAGCTTGTTGCAGCTTCCACAGCGGACTTCCATGCAGCGGACCTCCTGAAAACCGGACACGGTAGAGGACGTATCCATCGAACGTTCTGGGGCACATTGTAATATAATTCAACAAAATTAGCTACAGTTCATCGGAATTTTTTTCTTCAACGTTCTCATCAGAAGGGTCTTTTTTCTCACCCGCAATACGGTACTCGTCCGAGGCCCATTTCCCCAGATCGATCAGCCGGCAGCGTTGGGAACAGAAGGGGCGAAAAAGATTGTCTTGCCACGAGGCCTCTTTATTACAGATCGGGCAGAGGATGTGTGTGTTTTTCATAGCGGTGTCTTCTCGTTATACAGCAATCGGTCAACTTCGTCGATGAGCTCTTTAAACATTCCCCCATGGCTCTTTGAGCGGGAAAACAGCTCTTCCCTGAGCGCCTGGAGTTCCTGGTCTTCGCACCGGTCATAGGTGATAGGAGCATTCTGCATGGCAAAACGTTCACGCACGAGCAGATGCTTCGCCTTGTCTATAAAAGGCATCAGCAACCCTCTGATGCGTTCCAACGCTTCCCCTGCCTTCTGCCTTCTGCCTTCTGCCTCCTGACTCCTGAGCTCTTCACCGAGCTCCCTTAGCATGACGGCCAGTGTGCAGTATTCCAGCCCCCGGACCCCCCTCCTCCACTGCAGGAGCAACGGATTCCGCTGGAACCAGAGGAAGTTTCGCACACCGAGATCAACAAGACCAGTGACTGCCGCATCAAGTTCCGATAGGACCGTGTTATGGGGAACCAGGCTGCGCTGTTCGTCCGTAAGAACCGGGACGATCAGGTCTCGTGTCAACGAATCGCAGCCACAATAGCGCCAGATATTCCGCAGCACCTTTGCCCCCTGCAGATCGCCGGGCGTATCAAAATGCACAAGGGACAGCACAACTTTGCCCGAGCCGAAAGTCCCCTCGATAACAGCAGGCTCACCGAACAGGCGCTCCGGATTCAGGTTGATCCGGTACAAACGTTCCAGCTCTTCCCATTTACCGAAAGCATCCGCGTCCCCCACGTTCACGTCGGAACTGAATGAATCGGGCATTGCCTTGCCATAGGTGGCAAGAACTGATACGCTTGCGTCAACGATGAACTGGGACGGCCACCAGGCGTGAAAAACAGGTTCGGAGCCTTCAGGAACGCCTTCCCAAAGAGGATGTTCCTGTACCTTCAGCCCGATCCTGCCGCTGAAGCTCGGGACGCGCTCTTTCGTCGGCCTTCTTTTCACCTGCAGGAGCCCGATGCCGTCCATGGTCGCAAGCCCTGCCCCGCCGCAGAACCCGACATAGGCGCCGCCGTCATGGACAAATCGTTTTATTTCCCTGACACCGTCGTCTCCAAGGGCCTTCAGCTTATTGGACGCCCACCCCCCGGGAACGAACAGGGCCGCGTACCGCCCCAGACAGCCGTTTCTGATATCTTCAGCCCTTACCAGGTCAAAGGTCAGACCCGCCGCACACAGGGCCTTGTACGCCATCACGCCCCAGAGAAACGACTCGTCCCACAGGAAAGCAACATCACCCTTTTTTTCATATTCCGTATTCCGCAATCCGCAATCCGAAATCAAATGTCATACCCTCTCGGCGTTATCATCAGGTTATTCCACATAAAGGTTTTTGAGTTGCCGATGATCACGGTGGTCTGCATGTCTATGTCGCTCTCCCGCATACGCTCCAGGTCCGTCACGATGACCGTCTCATGCTCACGCATGGCGCCTTTGACGATGCCCACAATCGTTGACGTTTTGCGGTGCTTCAGAATAATATCCCGCGCCTTGCCGAGGTGACCCGCCCTTCCTTTACTCCGGGGATTGTATAGAACAATGACAAAGTCCGCAGCAGCAGCCGCATGGAGCCGCTTTTCGATCATATCCCAGGGAGTCAGCCGGTCGGACAGGCTGATACACGCAAAGTCATGCATCAGCGGAGCGCCGAGCCGTGAGGCAGCGGCATTCAACGCGGAAATGCCGGGGATAACCTCGACAACGGGCAATTGCGGATTTACTCTGTCTTCTGACTTCTGACTCCTGACTTCCGACTCCTGACTTCGCAAT
>JANPMZ010000121.1:0-16857 GCA_031427195.1 Nitrospirota bacterium | reverse complement strand
GAAACCCCTGCCGTAGGATACGCGGCAGGGAGGGTGATTTTTTGCACGATCCTCAATCCCACCATGCCACCAGGGCGCCGGATTTATCGGTATTATTTTCTTGACAATTTTCAACCCCCTGTGCTAATTTTATGGGGCTTTTTGACCCGAGTCATCGAGGAAAGGCAGTTCGATTTGAAACAACACAGACATCCGCACTATCCCAGCGACACACCA
The DNA here is from genome assembly GCA_031427195.1 of Nitrospirota bacterium. Taxonomy (GTDB): domain Bacteria; phylum Nitrospirota; class UBA9217; order UBA9217; family UBA9217; genus GWC2-56-14. The sequence continues at coordinate 16,641 of JANPMZ010000121.1, read as the reverse complement.
ACCCCGGGCAGAGGTCTCGTTCCCCCGGCGGGCCTGTGACTTCTTCGTTGTGACAGAAACCCTTTGTGTTTCAGCGCTCGTATACGATACTACAAAACTCAACTCATAGTCGCCATTTATTCGTAAGAATTGGAGGAATTCCCATGCAGAAAAAATATCTCCTTGCCCCTGGACCGACACCGGTACCGCCAGAAGCCTTGCTGGCCATGGCCATGCCGATCATCCATCACCGTGCACCCGACTTTCTGCCCGTGCTCGAATCCGCGAAAAAGGGCCTTCAGTGGCTCTACCAGACCAGGAACGATGTGCTGATTCTGTGCTCCACCGGCACCGGCGGTATGGACGGCGCGGTGTCAAATTTTCTGAGCCCCGGCGACGATGTGCTCGTGCTGAACGGCGGAAAGTTCGGCGAACGCTGGACCAAGATCTGCCAGGCTTACGGCATGAAGGTGGAAGAGGTCCTGGTGGAGTGGGGCTATTCCGTGAAGGCCGAGCAGGTAGAGGCCGCGCTTAAGAAAAACCCGAAGATCAAGGCCGTGTTCGTCCAGGCGAACGAGACCTCCACCGGCGTATACCACGATATCAAATCGATCGCCGCTGTGGTCAGGAAGACCGACGCGCTCTTTGTGGTTGACGCGATCTCGGCGCTCGTGGCCCATGATCTCAGGACGGACGAGTGGGGCCTCGACGTGGTGATCGGCGGCTCCCAGAAGGGTCTGATGCTGCCGCCGGGACTCGCTTTCGTGTCCGTCAGCGACAAGGCCTGGAAGATGGCTGATACGGCAAAGACGCCGAAATTTTATTTTAATTTCAAAAAAGAGCGTGAGAATCTGTCCAAAAACCAGACGACCTGGACGTCGCCCGTGACGCTCATCATTGGCCTGAACGCAGCTATCAAGATGCTCCAGGACGAAGGGCTCGAAAACGTCCTCAAACGCCATGATAAACTCGCCCGGGCGACCCGTGCGGGGGCTTTAGCGCTGGGCCTCAAACTCTTCCCCAAGGAAAGCCCGAGCAATGCGCTCACGGCCATTGAAGCTCCGGCAGGCGTGGACGGCCAGGCGATCTACAAGGACCTGCGCGTGAAGTACGGCATCACCGGCGCAGGCGGCCAGGACAAGCTCAAGGGCAAGATCTTCCGCATCGCGCACCTGGGCTATGCCGACACGTTCGATGTGATCACCGCACTAGCCGGCCTCGAAATGGTGCTCAAGGGCCTGGGCCATCCGGTGAAGCTCGGTACGGGCGTGGGCGCGGCGCAGGAAATTTTAATGAAGTAGACTGCAACTAACTCTTTGACAGGATTACAGGATAAAATCGGATTTAAAGGCGTAGCTTTTTATAATTCAGATTTTCATCCTGTCAATCCTGTTATCCTGTCTAATCCGTTTTTGGAGGTTCCATGAAAGTTCTTATCAGTGACAACCTCTCCCCCATCGGGGTGGAGATATTAAAGAAGGCCGGGCTCGAAGTCGACGCCCGGAGCAAGACTTCGGTTGAGGAGATCGAAAAGATCATCGGCGATTTCGACGCGCTGGTCATTCGTTCCGCCACCAAGGTGAACGCCGGTTTGCTTGAAAAAGCCACAAAGCTCAAAGTCGTGGGCCGCGCAGGAAGCGGTCTCGACAACGTGGATATCCCGGCTGCCACCAAGAAGGGCGTGGTCGTGATGAACACGCCCGGCGGCAATACGGTCACCACGGCGGAGCATACCATCGGCATGATCTTCGCCCTCGCCCGCATGATCCCCCAGGCTTACTCTTCGCTCAAAGCCGGCAAATGGGAGAAGAAGAAATTTGAGGGTATCGAGCTCTATGCCAAGACCCTGGGCGTTATCGGCATGGGCGCCATCGGCGGCGTAGTCGCGAACCGCGCCATCGGGCTCGGCATGAAGGTCCTTGCCTACGATCCGTTCATTTCTCCTGAAAAGGCAAAATCACTGGGCATCGAGCTGGCAGACCTGCCCACGATCTACAAACGGTCGGATTTCATCACCGTCCATACGCCCAAGACCAAGGAAACGGCGAACCTGATCAACAAGGACACGATCAGTCAGATGAAGGACGGCGTACGCATCATCAACTGCGCCCGCGGCGGCATCGTGAACGAGACGGACCTCTATGAAGCCTTAAAGAGCGGCAAGGTCGGCGGGGCAGCCTTTGACGTGTTTGAGAAGGAGCCGCCGGAGAACCATCCGCTGCTCACGCTCGACAACTTTATCGCTACGCCGCACCTGGGCGCGTCCACCCTTGAGGCTCAGGAGAACGTGGCCGTGGCCGTAGCCGAGCAGATCGTGGATTATCTTATTGCCGGGACCGTGCGGAACGCCGTCAACGTGCCGTCAGTGCCCGCGGACCAGCTGCCGATGCTCAGCCCGTACATCAATCTTGCGGAGCGCATGGGCCTGTTCCAGGCGCAGCTCTGCGAAGGCGGCCTTACCCAGGTAACGGTCGAGTACAGCGGCGAGGTGTCGAACCTCAAACAGGAGCCGATTACGCTGGCAGCGCTCAAGGGCCTGCTTACGCCGATCCTCAACGAGAACGTGAACTATGTGAATGCACCGCTCATTGCCAAGGACCGCGGCATCGAGATCAAGGTATCCAAATCGACGGATACCACCGAATACACGAGCCTCATCACGATCAAGGTCAAGGCCGGCGGCAGGGACCTGTCCGTTTCCGGCACGCTGAACAGCAAAAAAGAGCCCCGCATCATCCAGGTGGATAACTTCCCCATGGAGACCGTGCCCGAGGGCGATATGCTTGTGCTCATGAACAACGACAAGCCCGGCGTCATCGGCGGCATCGGCACGCTCCTGGGACAGAACGGGATCAACATCGCGCGCATGCAGTTCGGCCGCGAGAAGCAGGGCGGTTTGGCCATGTCGGTCGTGAGCATAGACGGAACCGTGTCCGATGATCTTATGGCAAAGATCAGGCAGATGCCGAACGTGCTGTCGGTGAAGCAGGTAAAGATATAATGTGGAATGCGGATTTGCTGAAGGAGTCATCATGCCAGTATTAGTCGTAGTCGGCGCCCAGTGGGGCGATGAAGGCAAAGGGAAGATCATTGATCTCTTGACCGAACGCGCTGATATTGTTGCGCGCTATCAGGGTGGCCACAATGCCGGCCATACCGTGGTGGTGGGCATGAACGAGTTCATCCTGCACCTGGTCCCCTCGGGCATCCTGCATAAAGGCAAGAAGTGCATCATCGGGAACGGCGTGGTCGTGGACCCTGCGGCGCTCCTCGAAGAGATGGATGCCTTGGCCAAGCGGGGCATCAAGTTCGAACAGAGCCTGCTCATCAGCAAGAACGCCCACCTTATCATGCCGTACCACAAGGCACTCGATGTGGCGAGCGAAAAGCTGAAGGGCAATAAGAAAATCGGCACGACGGGCCGGGGCATCGGGCCCGCTTATGCGGACAAAATCAACCGCAAGGGCATCCGGATGGCCGATCTCCTGGATGAAAAGGCCTTCCGCGAAAAACTGTCCTGCAATACCGGCGAAGCGAACTTTATGCTTGAGCGTTTCTATAACGCGCCGCTGGTGAATCAGGACCAGGTCTATGACGAGTACATGGGCTACGCCAAGAGGCTCAAAAAATACATCGCCGATACCACGCTGTTTCTCAGCGAAGCCATCTCCGCGAAGAAGAAGGTCCTGGCCGAAGGCGCTCAGGGAACGCATCTTGATGTGGACCACGGGACCTATCCCTTTGTGACCTCGTCGAGCCCGACGGCCGGCGGCGCCTGCACCGGTCTCGGCATCGGGCCGAACACGATCACCGAGGTCCTGGGCATCGTCAAGGCATATACCACGCGCGTCGGCAGCGGACCATTTCCTACGGAGCTGAACGATAAGACCGGCGAACTACTGCGAGAGCGCGGCAAGGAGTACGGGGCGACGACGGGCAGGGCGCGGCGGTGCGGATGGGCCGATACGCTCATTATCCGGCACGCAGTGCGGGTGAACGGCATGACGAGCGCGGCCATCACCAAACTGGACGTGCTCGACACGCTTGATGAGCTTAAGATCTGCGTGGGCTACAAGTACAAGGGGAAACTGTACGAAGAGATGCCGTCGGAGCTTGCGGTGCTCGAGCAAGGTGTTCCGCAATACATCACCATGCCCGGCTGGAAGCAGACGACGATCGGCATTAAAAAATACGAAGACCTGCCGAAAAAGGCCCGGGCCTACGTGGAAAAGCTCTGTAAACTCTGTGGCGTCAAGCCGTCCATCATTTCAACGGGCCCGCGCCGCGACGAGACCATCATTCTCGAGCGGCCCTTTCAGGCGGTAAAAAAAAGATAAAACGGGGGGGGCGCGAAGCGCGCAGAGGGTAGGTTGCCCTTGCAACTCCCTTACTTCGTGTTCCGGTAACGTCTTATTTTTTGTTGACAACAGCCCGCTTTCTTTGCTATTATACGCCTCTTCCATCGTGGTCGATGGGCCGGTAGCTCAGTTGGTAGAGCACCGCCCTTTTAAGGCGGGTGTCCTGGGTTCGAGTCCCAGCCGGCTCACCAGTTTCAATTGCAGATTGCGGAATCCGGATTGTAAGAAGCAAAAAAAACCGCAATCCGAAATCCACAATCCGAAATAAAATGTCCCCATCGTCTAGTCTGGCCCAGGACACCGCCCTTTCACGGCGATAACGCGGGTTCGAATCCCGCTGGGGACGCCATTCATTTCAGGGAGTTACGGCAGATGCCGTGACTCCTTTTCTTTTCGCGGACATCAGGCACCCTCTCCATCATGAAGAATCGGGCTACGGACAATATAAAGAAGCAGTGGTTGGTGCTCACTGAAGCGCTGTCGGCGTTCATGCGGAACAATGACCTGACCGCCGCCTCGTCGCTTGCTTTTTCGGCAATGCTGGCGCTCATCCCCACTTTGTTCCTGCTTACCTATCTGCTCAGTATGGCGATCGGGTCCTCATCACAGGCGCTGGCGCGAACGCAGGAGCTGCTGATGCGGCTGCTGCCGGCCTACAGCCAGGACATTGTGCAAGAAGTGCGTTTTCTCGCTTCCCATAAAGGGGCGGTAGGCCTGGTGAACATCGTTGTTCTTTTCTGGACCATGACGCCCTTTGTGGCGGACATGCGGTTCGTGCTCGGCACGGTGTTCAGGCAGAAGCCGGGCAGACCGTTCCTGCTCGAAAAGCTCTTTGATGTCATGGTCAGCATGGTGTTCCTTGTCGGGCTCACCGCGGTCATGGTCGCCGGTATTACGTTCCAATTGCTGGAAAAAGAGAGCCTGCTGCGCGTGCTGCCCAGAAATGGGGAGGTAGTGGCCCTGTTCCTGCTGGTCACCTTCGCTGTTTTCCTCTTCTATTTCATATTTTCTTCCCGCATGCGCAACCGATACCTCCTTGCCGGGGCCGTGGTCACGGCGCTCATCTGGTTCGCCATGCGGCCCGCCTTTCATCTTTTTCTGACCTTCAACCCTGGCTACGGTTTCGCCTTCGGTTCCTTCAAGTCGCTCTTTGTGGTCATCATCTGGATCTATGCTTCTCTCGCGATCTTTCTGTTCGGCGCTGAGCTCGCCGAGAGCCTGCACCGGCAAGATACGGTCTTCATAAAAAAGCTGATGCAGGGGAAACGGAATGTCCCTGTTGCAGTGTATGGAAAATATGTGCGGCGTTTCGACCAGGGGAGCGTCATCTTCAGCGAGGGCGACCCCGGCGGCGAGATGTTCTCCGTGCTGAGCGGAATGGTGGCACTGCACCAGCAGGGGATGCCGATCGCCGAGATCCCGGAAGGGAAATGTTTTGGCGAGATGTCGTTCCTTCTGGCGGCGCCCCGGCTTTCCACGGCCGTTGCAATCAATGCTGTTGAACTGGTAAGCATCAATAATGAGAATGTCACTCAGCTGATGAATGAATATCCTGAGTTTGTGGTGGAGATACTGCGCGAGATGGCGCTGAGACTTCGGGAGGCGGGCAAGTTGATCGACTAGGGCACGGACCAGAGGCCATCCAGAGGGTCACTTCTTTAACCTTGTCATCATTGTCAAGATCAAAGAAGCGACCCCCGATACCCCTACGACCCCCGATTGTCCTATGCCGGACCCCGGTATCCTGTTCCACTGGCCCACAGGTGTTCCTAATGCATCATGGAGCAAACCTGCTCTTTGGTATTGATAAGCAGGGTACGATCATGCTATAACCACAAGCGTATCGGGCAGAAGGGAACAGGTATGGCCACGCTCTCGTACGGATCGGCACACAAGAACAGCAAGCTTTATGCGTGGGCATCGGCTCTTGCCGTGATCACGATCTTTTACAACATTGTCGAAGGTCTTGTCTCGGTCCATTTCGGCATGGAAGATGAGAGCATGTCGCTTTTCGGGTTCGGTCTCGATTCCTTTGTCGAGGTCGTGTCCGGCGTCGGCATCTGGCACATGATCCGCCGGATCAGGCAGCATGGCGACGAAGATCCGGACCGGTTCGAGAAGACCGCTCTCCGGGTCACCGGCAGTGCCTTCTACGTTCTGACTGCAGGGCTGGCGATCATATCGATCATTGATCTTTATCGCGGCCACCGTCCGGAAAGCACCTTCTGGGGCATCGTCATCTCGGTCATCTCCATCCTGTCCATGTGGCTGCTCATCCGCGCCAAGGTTTCGGCAGGGACTGCGCTGAACTCGCCGGCCATTCTGGCGGACGCGGCCTGCACGCGGGCCTGTCTGCAGCTTTCGGTGGTACTGCTGGTCGCGAGCCTGGGATACCGGCTCACCAACATCGGCGGTCTTGACTCGGTCGGCGCGCTGGTCATCGGAGCCCTGTGCTACCGGGAGGGGAAGGAATCGTTCGAGAAGGCGAAAGCGGGAAGTTTTGCCTGTACGTGCGGCGGAAGTTGTGCTGCCGGAGACCGGGAAAAAGAAACGCGAAGCCTTGCATCATGAAATACAAGGTCGACCTGCACGTTCATTCAAAATACAGCACTGACAACGATGCTGAACCCGAAGAAACGATCATGAGGGCCATCGAACTCGGCCTGCAGGGCATCGCTTTTACCGAGCATTATTATTACGGCGCATCCGAGCCAATTGAGCCGTTGCGTGAAAAGTACCGGGACTGTATCCTGATCTTTCGCGGGGTCGAGTTCTCGGCACAGGAAGGGCATTGTCTGATCTTCGGCGTTGATACGGACAGCCTGTCGCTCAAATACGCTCCGATCAGAGATGTTATCAGCGTGGTCAAGCGAACGGGCGGTGTCGTGATCCCGTCACATCCCTACCGGTCGGTGAACAGTATCGGCGAGCTCGTGCGGAGCGCTGACGGGATCTGCGCTCTTGAAGGCTATAATGGCTGCAATATGCACGGCTTCAATGTCCGGGCGATCGAAGCCGCGAAGGCTATGGGGCTCCCCTTTACCGGGGGCTCTGATGCCCATACACCGCGGGAGGTCGGCGTCTGCTTTACGGAGTTTGACGATGCGGTGACCGCTGAGAACTTTATCGGCCTGCTGAAGGCGGGAAAGTACCGGGGTATCGATACCCGGAAAATATCAAAGTTGACCATGAAGTTCTAGCGCCCTCTGTCGTTCCTCCAGCCTGTCATGTCCTTCCACTTGATGATATAGGCAGGATCATGGGCTCCGTTGACGAGTTTGCCCAGGGCGTCGCGGTACTTGTGGTCGATACGGTTCTCGAGTGTGAATGATTCCTCTATGAAGAAGGCGGGCAGGGGAAATTGTGAGCAGGCAAAAAACAAACGGCGGTGCCGGGGCACCGCCGCGAAGAGCTTGGCTGATCAGCAGGAAAAGTTAGATCGGCTTTTCTTTAAAGCACTTGTCGCAAAGATACATCATGCCGCGCACCCTGCCGGTCGAGGTCATCATCTTCGCCGCCTGCATGGGCTTGCCGCAGCACTGGGGCACGTTAAGGTTCACGATGGCCTTCTTCGTGGCTGCCTTAGCTGTTTTGCTCATTTCTGCCATGGTACATTACCTCCCTGATAAAATCGCGTAAACCTGTGCATTGTAACCATACCGGTGAAAATGTCAAGAAAAATCTGTTTTTTACCGACGAGCAAACGGCTGTTCCCGGTCAGGTGGGCCGATAAATGGCTTGACAGAAACAGATGTTTGTTCTATAAATACTAAATACATTCTGTCGTCGAAGTCTCCATCAATCGGAACTACTCAAGTCGCCGTTCCACCCTTTTCCTATGGAAGATCATAAACTAAGAGTTTTCTGCGCTGTCGCAGATACAAAAAGCTTTTCCAAGGCCTCGGAGCTCATTCATCTCACCCAGCCTGCGGTCAGCCTGCAGGTCCAGGCCATGGAGGAGTTGTATGAAACGCGTCTGTTCGACCGGTCGGGCAACTCCATCAACCTGACACCGGCCGGAGAGATCCTGTACAAGCGGGCCAAGGAGATCCTGGCCCTCTATGCCGAGGCGCAAAAGAACATCAGCGAGATCACCGGGTCGATCAAAGGCTCCCTGTCCATCGGCGCCAGCTCGACTATCGGCAACTATCTCCTCCCGTCGATCATCTCCGCGTTCAAGAAAAAGGTACCGCAGGTCAATATCTCGCTGCTCGTCAGCAATACGAAGACCATCACCGAGCGGCTGAATGCCGGCGAGATTGATATCGCGCTCGTCGAAGGAGACGTGAGCAAACAGCGCTTTGCTGTTGATACGCTGCTTTCCGATGAGCTGGTCGTGATCATGTCTCCGGCGCATCCCTGGGCGGAGCGGCGTAATATCCCGGCCATGGACATCATCAAGGAGCCGCTGATCCTGCGCGAAGAGGGGTCCGGCACGCGCCAGGTGATCCTGAAATATCTGGAAGAGCACGGGATAAAACGGGACAGCCTCAAGGTCTCGCTCGTCCTGGGCAGCACCGAGTCCATCAAGAGCGCCGTGGAAGAGGGAGTCGGCATTTCGATCGTCTCGGCCTGGGCCGCGCGCCAGGCGATAAAGTACGGCGTCCTGAAGGCCATGACGTTCAAGGACATAAAGTTCCACCGGAACTTCAGCATTATCTCGCCCAAACGCAACTACTGCACGCACACGGCCAAGGAATTCCTGAATTTCCTCAAGGTCTACCCCATCAAGCAGCCGTTGCCCTGAGCCACAGGGCGCGCCAGTTCCTCAACTCCACGTCGTTTATGCCCCAGGCCGTTCCTGATCTTTCCGCTCCATCATCATCCTACGCCATGGCACGACGCGAAGCGAAGTCGCTTCTGCTCCACAGTGCCTATCATGTCCTATTTCAAGACCTCTGGACCCATGCAAAAAGCATAATGCCAACTCGGAGAAAACGCACAACGATCATAAGAATGCTACTTTGGACCAGCGTTGTTTGGTTAGCAAATTGTATGGCTATGCGTTTTTCTTGCCAAACGATCAATGCAATTTGCTAACCGGACAACGCTGAGGATGATTCAGAAGACAATGAGAATGCCAAACGTATAGCCCAGGTTGTCAGAGAACTAAGCAGTGTTGACGCCGCGGCAGCTGATCGCGAGGCAGCCGGGAAAAATATCGACCGGATCAGTAAAGCTATCGAGAAGATCAGACAACTGGCGCTCGATGTAACGGTGATTCGTCTGAAACTGGATGAACTGCTCAGGATCTGGGAAAAGAAGTGGTTCCTGATGGAGACGGCGAAGGAACAGGCTGAGAAGTAGGCAGAATGAACACTGTTGCTGTCCGGCACCCCCCAAGTTCATGCATGCAGGGCCGGCAGAAGTTTCTTGCGTGGTTAAGAGAAAACGTGGTTAAAGCGGCGCGGTCGTTTATGCCTGGGCGCTCATGAGCAACTACGTTCATGGTTTCTTCATGCTACTGACCCCCGGCTGTTTGCCATCTCCGCTCATGAGCACTGCCGGGAATACTGTCCCTGAATGCCGGGCAGAATGGTTTCCCCTGCAAGACAGCCAACAAATACATTGACAGTATGCGGGTATAAGGTTATAGTGTATCCATTGAAGTGACTATCATAACCGTCGTTAGAGACTCTCTGCAGCAATCCGCTCAAAACGTCCTCCTAACACGAAAATCATCGGTCAAATCCTGCTTCAGCTATTACTGTTACACCCGTTATTTCGATAGGGCTAAGGACTGCCAGGAGCTTTTTCCTGTCCGCCGTTATGCCCAGGCGGCCGTTCTCCCAGCGACAGGGGTCTGTGCTGCTTTTCACCTGTTGTCGCACAGAAAGTAGGTACCATGGGTTTCAGTTCATTCAAGCTTCATCCGCAGATAATGACGGGCGTCAAGGCGCTCGGCTACACCATTCCGACCCCCATCCAGATCCAGGCAATCCCGCCGGTGCTCGAAGGGAAAGACGTTATGGGCCTTGCTCAGACCGGGACCGGCAAGACCGCGGCTTTTGTGCTGCCGATCCTGCAGCGCTTGCTTCCCGGAACGCGCGGCAAGGTCCGCACGTTGATTATCGCGCCCACGCGCGAGCTGGCGGAACAAACGCATGTAGCGATCGTGGCGCTTGGCCGCGACACGAAGCTGCGCAGCTGCACCATTTACGGCGGCGTGGGCGTGAACCAGCAGATCCAGCGACTGCGCGAGGGCGTCGACATTGTCGTTGCCTGCCCGGGCCGTTTGCTGGACCATATCAATCAGCGGACCATCGATCTCTCGCATCTTGAGGTCCTGGTGCTCGACGAAGCGGACCGCATGTTCGACATGGGTTTCCTGCCGGACATCCGCAGGATCATCAAGCAATTGCCGGTGAAGCGCCAGACGCTCATGTTCTCGGCCACCATGGCTGACGATATCCGGAAGCTGGCGCATGAAGTGCTGCACAACCCGGTCACGGTCCAGGTGGGGCATACGGCCCCGGCCAACACCGTGTCGCATGCGCTTTATCCGGTGGAGCAGCATTTGAAAACCGGGCTTCTGATGGAGCTTTTGAAGCATACGGACACGGAGTCGATCCTGATCTTCACGCGCACCAAGCACCGCGCCAAGCGCATCGGGCAGCAGCTTGAGAAGTCGGGGTACAAGGCAGCTTCGCTCCAGGGGAACCTGTCCCAGAACAAGCGCCAGGAAGCGCTCGATGGGTTCAGGAGCGGCAAGTACCAGATCCTGGTGGCAACGGACATTGCCGCCCGCGGCATCGATGTTTCGTCCATTTCTCATGTCATCAACTACGATATCCCCGATACGACCGACGCCTACACGCATCGCATCGGCCGCACCGGCCGCGCTGCCAAGACGGGTGATGCCTTTACCTTCGTCAGCCGTGAGGATGAGCCGCTGGTCAAGAGCATAGAACGGGTGCTGGGCGAGAAGATCGAGCGCCGCACGCTGAAGGATTTTGATTACAAAAAGTCAGCGCCTGCGCGCGATGCAGAGTTCGCCCGCCCGCCGCGGGAGCCGCAGCGCCGAAGGACCCAGCCGAAATCGGAGCATGGCGGGTCGCACGGTGCAGGAGCACGGCCGAAGGCGCATGGCGCCAATGCTCCGCGAGGCGCTGCTCCCCGCAGTTCAGCCGCAGGCCCGCACTCTTCAGGCGCGAGAACGTTCAAGCCCCGCAGTCCGAGGCCCGGTCCTGGTCGTTAGCTCGTTGACTGATCACGGTTAGTTTTATCAGGGAAGGACCGTGCATAACGACCATGCTTGTTTCCCACAAAATAAGGCGGTGATCGCTCACCGCCTTATTATTTTACCCGCTCTTTTCCCGCAGTATTATTTTTCGAACAGCTTCCCATACTTTCCATAGCCGTCCTTGAGCAGGTCTTCCTTTGCAATGAAGCGGAGCGCTGCCGAGTTCATGCAATAGCGGAGGCCCGTGGGTTTGGGGCCGTCATTGAACACATGGCCCAGATGCGAGTCTCCCGCTCTGCTCCGGACCTCGGTACGTACCGAGAACCAGCTTCGGTCCTCTTTCTCCACGATGTTCCCCGGTTCAAGCGACCGGGTAAAGCTCGGCCAGCCCGTGCCGGACTCGTATTTGTCCTGGGAGCTGAACAGGGGCTCTCCGGATACGATGTCTACATAGATGCCTTCCTGGCGGTTGTTCCAGTACTCATTTTTGAAGGCAGGCTCCGTGCCGTTCTCCTGCGATACCTTGAACTGTATTGCGGTCAGCTTTTTCTTCAACTCTTCCCTGGACGGTTTCACAAAAGCGCCCTCAGCAGCCTTGCTGTTCAGCATGGCCTCATCCTTTCCCCAAACTTTTTCAATGTACTGGTCCCGGCCTGAGTTGTACCGGTAGAATTTATACCGGACCGGGTTCTTTTTCCCATAATCCTGGTGGTAATCCTCGGCCCGGTAAAAAGGTCCGGCAGCGCGGATTTCGGTCGCGATCGGTCTGTCGAAGCGACCTGATTGCTGGAGCTTGTTTTTTGAAGCCTCGGCAAGTCTCTTCTGCTCATCGGTATGGTAAAAGATGGCCGATTTATACGAACTGCCGCGGTCCACGAAGGACCCGCCGGCGTCGGTGGGGTTGATCTGCCTCCAGAAGACATCAAGAAGCTTTTCGTAGGACACTTTCGCCGGATCGTAGGTTATCTCAATGGACTCCAGATGCCCTGTTCCTTCACCCGACACCGCTTCATAGGTAGGATTGACGACCGTTCCTCCGGTATATCCCGATACGACTTCTTTCACGCCGTCCAATTTCTCGAAGGGCGGCTCCATGCACCAGAAACAGCCGCCTGCAAAGGTCGCTTTCTGCGGGGAAGCGGCATCGGCGGCATCCAGGTGGGTGACCAGCAACGGCATAACGATCAACGCTCCTATGAGTATTTTTGAGATCATGATTTTCTCCTCTCTTTCTCGCTCATAGTATACCACTTCCCTGACGGTCCGCGGGTAAAAAGAGGATAAAATAAGTCCTTCATCCACGGACCCGTCCGGGTGGATAGATCGGGGTACTGATACCCTCGTTATGCTCCCGATTTTTTCAAGGTACTTTTTGATTATCCGGCGGAGCATTTATTTCGCACGTTGCCTCCAAAGAGCTTGCAATTTACTGTGCATTTTTGTATTCTACCGTACTTGCAATAGCGCAATAGCGCTTTGCCGGATCGTGAAGGAGAATTACCGAATTATGAGTGCTGATTCAGGATGGGTCGAAAAAGAGCTCCTTGAGACGTTCTATTTGATCGTGGAGGAATTCAAGGCAGGCTCTATCGACGAGAACACGTTCCACGACAGGATATATAAGATCGCCGAACGGTACGGACGGCATGCAGGCAAAGAGGACTTGAACCGGAATCAGATGCCCCTGTTCTCTTTGTGACGTGGGTCTTTTTTAGTGCGCGCCGAAACTACTGATGCCTTAAGTGTCGGAAATGCGGAGGATGAAAGGGAGCGGAAGTAAAAATCAGGTCTGTTCATTCTTGAGCAGTCTTGGAAGAAAAAAAGGACGGTGATCGCTCACCGCCCTTTTCCTCATGTACTGGTTGTATTATACGGTCTGGGTTGCCGCTTTCCGGTTCCGGAGCGCTGCAGGGGCGGATACAAGGAACCCTGCCAGTGTGCCGAGCAGTCCGCCGACCACGATGCTTACCGTGGCCGCGGAGGCTATCCCGACGCCGATGCCCATCACGGTCGCGGCCCGCACGAAGAGCGTTGGTTCGACTGCGCCGCCCATGAGCTTCTGGAGCAGGATCAGGGTCCCGAAGCTGCCGAAGTAGAAGCCCGGCACGATTCCCGCCACTATAAACACCAGCCCGCCAACTGTTGCACCGATCTTCATTCCCGTTTTTACTGTTTCGTTCTTCATGGTCGTATCTCCTTTTGATTTTTATAGGTATGGTGATAATCAAGTATCACGCTGAATTTTTGAAGTCCTTCGCTAGTTTTTCTTTGCCGCGACGCGCGCTGCTACTGCTTCCTCCGGCGACCGGAGCATTGCATCTGCAGTGTTGCCGACAAGCCACCCTGCTGCTGACGTTGCCGTGACGATCGTGATGCCGGACGCCAGGACCCCGACGAGCATGGACGCGAGCACGATGGCCCGCGACATGAGGCCCGGTTCAAGGGGAAGCCCAAAGAACAGTTCAGCGAATTTTAGTCCTGCTGCTCCGCCTAAGAGGCTGCCCGGCAGAAGGCCGAACATGACGAACAACACCAGGCCTGCGCCTGCCCCTACGAATGTAGCTTTTCTTGAGAATGTATTTTTCATTTTTTGGTTCCTCTCTTTCGTTCGATCTTGCCTGTCATATTGCATCCGGCGTGCCAAAACTTAACTAATTGAATTAACGACGAATCCGTCGGAGGACTCATTTGCAAAAGTGAGAATAGATGTGGAAAATTAGTAGGGATGCAAAGGAACGTCGTTATATTCTGGCGGACCACGAAGAAACCTAAATAAAAAAAGCGCCTCATGAAGAGGCGCTTGATGAATGACTTGGGTTGAAGCGAAACTTATGCCCAGCGGGAGGGGCGGGCCGGTCGTGAATTGAAATCTCCGGTCTTACCGCCTTCTTTTTTCGCGCTCCACTTCCGGTCGCCGAATGCAGGCTTGGCATCGTAGGTCTTTCGGTCGCCGAACGCCGGTTTTGCGTCATAGGACTTCCGCGCCGGTTTCGCGCCGAAGGAGGGTTTTGCCGACGTGTTCTGTCCGTAGCGCTTGCCGGTTGTGGCCCCCTGCCAGCGCTTTCCCGCTGACGGCGACGACGGTCCGCTGCCGCTGGTGCGGTGAAGTGTGCGCTTTGGTTCCAGTCCCGTGATTACCACCTGGGGAATGGTCTGGCCGATGTAGCGCTCAATGGAGCGGAGCGAGTCGAGCTCCTTGCCTGACGCGAAGGAGATTGCGATGCCCGTGGCGCCAGCCCGACCGGTGCGGCCGATGCGGTGCACGTAATCCTCGGCGTTCTTCGGAAGGTCGTAATTGATCACATGGGTGATGCCGGAGACGTCGAGGCCGCGCGCCGCCACATCCGTTGCCACGAGCAGCCGGATCTTGCCGTTCTTCATCTTCATGATGGTCTTGTTGCGGGCGTTCTGGTTCATGTCGCCGTGGAGCGCCGCTGCCGAGTGCCCCTGGGCCGAGAGCTCGTTGGCCAACTGATCGGCATTCCGCTTGGTGCCGGAGAAGATGATCGCCCTGGTCATGCCGCTGTCGGCGATCAGGTGGTTCAATAAGCGGTTCTTGTGCTGCATATCATCGGCGGCGTGGAGACGCTGCTCGATGGCTTCCAGCGTGGTCTTCTTGCCGACGATCTCCACCCGGACCGGGTTGTTGAGCAAGCGCTGGGCAAGTTTTGCCATGGCGTTGTCCATGGTCGCGGTGAACATGAGTGTCTGACGGTTTTCCGGCGTTGCGGCCGCGATCTGGTCCACGGCTTCGCTGAAGCCCATGTCGAGCATGCGGTCGGCTTCGTCGAGAATGAGCAGCTCAACGCGCGAGAAATCAATGCGACCGCGCTCCAAGTGGTCGATGAGCCGTCCCGGTGTTGCCACAATGAGGTCCACCGGCTGCGACAGAAGGCGCTGCTGTTCGAAGTAGGGCATGCCGCCCAGGATGGCGCCGCTGCGGATGCGCATGAACTTGCCGTAGGTGCTGACCGCGGTGGTGATCTGGTTAGCCAGTTCACGCGTCGGCGTGAGCACGAGCACGCGGGGACCTTTCGATCGCTTGGTCGACATTGACGGCACGCTCAACCGCATGAGCGCCGGCAGCACAAAGGCCGCGGTCTTGCCGGTCCCGGTCTGGGCCGTGGCGATCAGGTCATGGCCGGCCATTGCTTCGGGAATGGCCTTCTCCTGAATGGGCGTGGGCGCGGCATAGCCGCACAATTTTATTGCTTTGAGGATCGGTTCGCTGAGCTGCAGTTTTGAAAATGGCATTAGTGTTCCTTTCACGCGACCAAAGTCGTCACAAAAAGAGAAGCAGGGAAAAGCCTTGAGACACTGATCCTGGAACGATCAGCGCCAAAAGAAATTTCGCGCGTTCTGCCTTCCATGACCCAATGGTCAAAGAGGTTTGCGTGCAGGCCGCAGGGCACACAAGTGTCCCTGAGAGCGAAGACGGCGCCAGCACAAATATGACCGGCATAACTACATCGTTCGCCAACCATATATGCTGATGCAAATTCAGAGCGGAGGCTGAAAGCAAGGGGGGTTAGTGATCGATGATATGAAGGGCAGAAAGATGGTGACGTGTGGATGTACTTCAGTCAAATCCTGCCACAATGTTAAACAGTCGAGGTGCATAATACAGGGTTATTTTAAAATAGCAAGAACTATTTTTAAAAAAAGAACTTGAAAATGCTGCTTGCCTGAACGATCTTTTTATGGTACGTTATTCGGACAGGAGGTGGAAAATGAAAATCAGCGAAGACATACGGCCCGTGACCTATCTGAAATCAAAGGCTGCGGACATCCTGCGGCAGATTAATGAAACGCACAGGCCGGTCATCATCACGCAAAACGGGGAGCCACGCGCCGTTCTGCAAGACCCTGAATCCTATGAGCGCATGAAGTCCGCAATAGGTTTGATGAAGCTCCTGGTATAAGCAGGACAGGCGGCTCATCAAGGATGTGCTGGACGAGAAGAGTTACATCATTGAACACAACAGCACGTACGAGGAGTACAGTGCTTTACTGTTCACAGCAGCGGGTGTGAGAGCAGGTGCAGTGGACCCAGCTGTGGCGGGTGAAGAAGACAAAAAGAAGGAAGAAGGTGTTAAATCTGGGAAATCCGATAAGATTGAC